>CAMAXJ010000025.1 GCA_945862155.1 Rhodoluna limnophila | reverse complement strand
GAAAAACTCCATCAACAAAGGTTCGCCCTCGAAGGCAATCAACGCACCATTTTGGCCGTCATGAAATCTAAGCCGATTGGCTATTTCATTGTGGACTCGCGCAACGTTCTGGTCGCTTGAAGCGTCCTCTCGCATTATTTGTTCAAGTGAGCTTGTGTTTCGAGTGCCAGAACGGTTCTCCTGCAGTGTTACCTGATTCCAAACCCTAGATTGTCGATTCTCTCTATTTACTTGCCAAGAGCCTCTTGCGCCATCAAAATCCCAGCCAGCGGCCATTACCGACAGTGGCGCCCTTCCGCCGTCGACCTTGTTGGTGCCACTTGACCAACGGCCCCGTTCAACGCATGACACATCCACCAATACAGATTCCCGCGCAGGTATTAGTTCGGCATTATTCAAAGAACGAACTTGAAGTAGCTCTGCTCCGATAATCCACCCGCTGGGTATCAGGAAATCTTCATCGAGGAGATTTTCAACTTCTATGCAAGAAACGCGAGGGCCATCCCCATCGTCGAACTCTTCAAATCTGAGTCCCGCTCCAATTGGTGGTGTCTTGTACGAGGCTCCCGATAACCCCTCCCACGCCAATGGCCAAACTTCTAAAGGCCCAATTTGCTGGGGTTTTCCTATCTTGATGTCGTATGTCATTTCCCCTCCTGATGTTGACAGATTACAACATAGAGTTGACACTTGTCAACATTTAGGACCGTGGCGAAGTATTGCGACTCAAAGTAGTCTTGGGGCATGGGTAAAAAAGTAGACGTCGATGACCTTATCGACGCCCGTGAGGTAGCTGACATGCTTGGTTTGTCTTCACCCCGCGCTGTGGCGGTTTACTCCAGTCGCGGCCTTCCAGAGCCGATTATTGACCGTGGACCAAACACTGCAAAACTTTGGTTGCGCCAAGACATTGAACGTTGGTTACGCGAACGCACCAGCTCGCGCTCTTCTCGAAGCTAGTTCGAACCCGAATAAACGGCATGCGGCAGATAAAGATTTGCTTGGAAGTTCAGGAATAGCTTTCTAACGACATCAACTCCGCCAAGTTTCCCAATCCCATCAACAACATTTGAATACTTGGCCTCTAGAAGACGTTCAAGCCTAGATTCTTCAAGTTCATCAACCCCGCGGGCTTCATACTGGTCCGCCAAAAATTCGATAAAAGCGCGTTGGTTTTCAGTTAGCTCATCAAGTTTGCTCACAGATAGCTCCGAACGCTCTTTCCTGCTCACAGGCGAAAGCGCGAATCGAATGTATTCAAGAACATCAAACAAATCACTGTCCTTGGCGTCTATAAGAGTTTGAATCTCTATAAGGTCTGTCTTACTAAAACCAGCTCCTTCAAGGCGCTCAAGAAGCCTCTGGCGCGTTACAGGTGCAGACCAAAGTGCGCGAAGCTCTGCTTCATCCTCGAAGAATTCAGGCAACGCCAACGTGTTGTAAAGACTTTGAATGAACTCAATCAGTGACATCGGCTTGCCATCTACGGAATAGAACATTGTGCTACTGATGCTTTGAAGTTGGCGCTCTTTACCATCGGCCAATTTGATGCGTACCATTTCACGACGGCCACTCGGCACATCGAGCCCATCGGTGGGCTCATCCCCAGTCGGTTTCTTTTTTCTCGGCTCTATAGGCTCAGGTGGAGTTGGGTCTTCTGGTTCTCCATCCCAATCGGGGTCGTGGAACAGAGCAGAGGCATTCTCGAAGTCATGAATGGTAAAAAAGTCTTTGCCTTCATAGAGACGAGTGCCACGTCCAATAATTTGCTTGAATTCAATCATTGAGTTCACTGGTCTGAGAATGACAATGTTTCGAATGTTTCTTGCATCCACGCCCGTAGAGAGTTTCTGAGATGTCGTGAGGATAGTCGGGATTGTTTTCTCATTGTCCCTGAACGCTTCAAGATACTGGTCACCTAAAGCACCGTCATCCGCTGTTACGCGGACACAGTATTGAGGGCTTGAGCTTTCTTTTAGTTCGTTGATTATGTCGCGAATAACCAGTGCGTGATTTTGAGAAGCACAGAAGACAATGGTCTTCTCGGTTGGATTCATGTTTTTCATGAACTCTCGAACGCGGTGTTTTTCACGTTCTCGAATTTCAATGGATACGTTGAATTCTTTAGATTCGTATTCCTTACCAGAGTCGATGGCACCTTCAATCACAGTGTCATCGCTAGTCCAAACGTAGTTGTCCATCGTGCCCTGATACTTACGGACTCTGAATGGGGTCAGGTAGCCGTCGTTGATTCCGTCCTTCAGCGAGTAGATGAATTTTGGTTCACCGAAGTAGGCGTAGGTATCGACGTTATCTTTACGCTTAGGTGTTGCTGTGAGACCAATCTGCACGGCTGGTTCGAAGTAATCCAGAATCCCGCGCCATAAGCTTTCGTCACGTGAGCCACCTCTGTGACATTCATCAATAACGATTAGGTCGAAGAAGTCTCTTGGGTAATCTCCGAAATTGAACTCGGAGTTTCCACTTGGACTTGCGGTCATGAAACTTTGGAAGATTGTGAAAAAGATTGAGCCATTTGTTGGAACGCGGCCTCTTTTGCTAACTTCACTTGGCTTTATGCGAACTAAAGCGTCCTCTGGAAATGCGGCGAATTCATTGAATGCTTGGTCGGCTAGAACATTCCTGTCAGCCAAGAAGAGAATCCTTGGTTGTCTGTCAGAATTCCGCAGATTCCATTTGGTGTGAAAGAGCTTCCATGCAATCTGGAATGCAATTCTTGTCTTGCCAGTTCCCGTAGCTAAGGTTAGGAGAATCCTCTTATCTCCCTTAGCAATTGAACCTAACGCGCGCTCGACGGCAATCGACTGGTAATAGCGAACATCACCATATTTATTCTCGTATGGGTATTTCTCAAACTTAGCTAGCCAATCATTTGCACCTTCGTTTAGAGAAGCGACGAGTTCCTGAGGGCTTGGGTATTCAGAAACGTCTGCCTCGGCCCCAGTACGCATGTCGATAAAACGAATCTGACGACCGTTTGTTGCAAAGGCAAATGGAAGGCCGAGCTTGGTCGCATACTCGACAGCTTGCGCGTGGCCCTCTGTGTAATTGGAATCGTATTTTTTTGCCTCAACGACAGCAAGACGTTTCCCCTCAAATTGCAAGAAATAGTCTGCGATTAGTGGCTTGGCCTTTTTACCTCCACCTAAAATTCGACCAGCAGTGATTTGGAGTTCGCGTCTAACGGATGCCCCTGTCCATCCAGCTTTTTCTAGTTGGGGGTCAATGTACTGAGCCCGAGTATCTGCCTCATTGAGGGACATTGCTTACCTCTTCAAAGAAGGCGGCTTCCAATACAGATTCGTTCAATTCATTCAACATCTGCTGTTTCCTGTCAAACGCACCCCTGAGTTCTAGGATGATTGACTGCATCTCGGAAACTTTCTCAACAATCAGTCGCTGTCTCTCTATTGATGGCACTGGAATTTCCATCTTCTTGAAGGCATCAACTTCGAGATTCTTTTGGGCAGTCCCTCGGCCGAGAGAATAAATCTTGCGCATTTGACTAAACAGAAATTTGTCGAGGTACTCCTGCAAAAGTTCCCCAGACTTTGTTTCCACGGTCAAGCCTGAGTCATTTAGAAAGAATTTTCCTTCAACGAATCTGACACATTCTTCGGACATTGCAAACCTAGACACAATTGTGCAATCTTCTCTGTTGAAGTCATCTAGGCGGAACGTTTCGCCTCCACCACCATAGACAGGGTAGATAGTTCCACCATTCTTTTTTCTGGTAACTCTTGTGCCGTAATTGATGTTGGCAACTTCATCGAGACGCTTTATTTCAGTCATAGCTATACCATCTCTCGTAACTGCGTCATCAAATTGGTGGTGTGTGAATCGAGTTCTTGCAACTCTTCAATTAGCTCTTTAGGGGTACGAAGTTCAACTTCATGTGTTCTATTGGGATTCCTTGGAGTCAAGTCATACGAGTCAATGGGAATGTCCTCAACTTTGACTAACCAAGACAGGTCTGTTTCCTGTCGAGTTTTAGACAAGGCGACAAACTCGGCCATGTCATTGTCATTCAGAGGGCTTGTTTTACCCAGACTTCGCTTCGGGTCGAGCTGGTAATACCAAATGTCACTTGTTGGCTCACCTTTCTTGAAGAAGAGAACCACCGTGCGAACACCAGCGCCCTGGAATACCTTCGCGGGGCAATCGAGAATCGTGTGCAAATTGAAATTCTCTAAAAGTTCACGCCTAATTGCTATGGCAGCACTGTCGTTATTCGATAGAAAAGTATTTTTGATGACAATGCCAGCAGTTCCACCAGCCCTCAGGACCTTCATGAAGTGCTGCATAAACAGATAAGCCGTCTCGCTTGTCTTGAATGGGAAGTTTTGCTGAACTTCTTTTCTTTCCTTGCCGCCAAATGGGGGGTTCGCAAGAATGATGTCTCGCCTGTCCGATTCCTGTAAATCCGAAATGTTCTCAGCCAAGGTATTCGTGTGAACTATGTTTGGTGCATCAATTCCATGGAGAATCATGTTCATAACTCCCATAACGTATGGAAGCGACTTCTTTTCTTTGCCAAAGAACGTCTTATTTTGAAGAACCTCAATGTCTTCGGCAGACAGTTTTTTCGAGGTTAGTAAGTAATTGAAGGCTTCGCACAAAAAGCCAGCAGAGCCAGTCGCCCCATCGTAGATTGTGTGGCCTATCTTTGGTGCAACAACTTCAATGACAGCCTTGATAAGTGGTCTAGGGGTGTAATACTCACCGCCATTGCGCCCAGCGTTGCCCATGTTCTTGATTTTGTTCTCATAAAGATAAGACATTTCGTGCAGCTCTTCTGCTGTTTGAAATTTGAGACCGTCAATCAAGTCAAGCACCTCGCGGAGGTTGTACCCACTCTGTACTCGATTCTTGATTTCGGAGAAGATTTCCCCGACCTTGTATTCCAGAGTGTTGGGCGAGGTTGCAGTTTGCTTGAAGCTTGCCAGATATGGAAAAAGCTTAGAGTTCACAAACTGAGTTAGGTCTTCTCCAGTTTTGGCTCTATCGAAATCAATCTTCCCATCAGAGGTCTTTGGGACAGCCCAATTCCGCCACTGAAATTCAGATTCAAAAAGGCTCTTGTAAGGCTTCCCAGCCAGTTTTGCCTTTATTTCGCGTTCAACCTCTAGGTCATCTAAGTACTTTAGAAACAGAACCCAAGAAGACTGCTCAACATAATCAAGCTCAGAACCACAGCCAGCATCCTTATGGAGGATGTCATCTACGTTCTTGAAGGTAGTCTCGAACATATTTGTGGCCCTCTAGTCTGCATATGTGGCGGTGGACTACAAGGCCAGACAGCCCGAAGTACCCCCAAAGTGGTTATTACCTAGGTCAAAAATACCCTGTATCACCGACAATTTGTTGCCAGATGTCAACGAACGGCCAGAAATGACCACTTGAAGGCAAGTACAGGAGCAGTTTTGTAAGGGCAAAATTGGCAAAAAATCGCCCATTCCGAGCAGCCAAGAATGGCCAGCTCTTTTGTAAACAATTTTTTTGCTGGAAGTCATCTTTTCGAAAGAGGATATTCTTATTGAGGGTAGTTTCCACTCATAAACTCAGTCAGTATTCTGCAGCAGCCATCAGTATCTGCCAGTCTCTGGCAAGGCAATGCGGGCATAAAGTCCCCTCGCCATCAACCTCAGCGATTACGTCATCTGCACTGGGAGATTTTCCGCATTTAGAGCATTCAAGCAAAACCTTAGACTCATCCACCCCTCCTGTAGTTCCCCTTATAAATAAGGGGGAACGACTACTAACTTCGAGTCTCCCGATTCCCGAGAACGACTCAAGAACGACTGGACTACTCACTGCTGTGTAGTACTTGGCATTGCGTGGACCTTCGTCAATGACAACCAAGCCCTCATCAACTAACTCTTTACGAATTGCGGACTTCCTGTCCTTTGAGCCTTTGAAGTTGATGTCAATATCAGATGCTTTGCATCGAGGATTCGCAATGATAAAGTCGTAAATCCTTGCTTTCAACACACTCGGCTCCTTAGAGCGAGTTGAACCTTCAGCAAAAGTTAGTAAGCCCGTAGCTTCATCGAAGGTCAGGACGCCTTCTCCAAGCGAGACGTCGCGACCTTCGGCTTTGAAGTAGCGGAGACCTGCTGCGTTTTTTGACATGGACCAAATCGCATCTGGGTGGTCACGGAGTGTTGTTGCCCCACGCGGCTTAGTTGCATCGTTTCCAGCATGAACCATGATGAATAGGTGTTTGACACCAGCCAAAACCTTGAATTCTTCAAGCATCAGAAAATATCGCTTTACTTCATCGTTGTTGTTTGTGTCCCCAACAAATGAGCCCGATAGTGGGTCAAGGACAAGTGTTTCGACACCTAGGGAATGAACTTGAGTCGCAAACTCTTTCATTGCCTCACGGCTCCTCAGGGGGTTATTGAGACCACGTAGGTTCCAAAACATGACCCTCTCGGTTTTCACAATGGGCACTCGCTTGGCCCAAGTGCGACATAGGTCCTCCGTCAGTTCGTAATTTAGGAAACCGACATTTCCAGTTGTCTCGGCAACATCAAAGGCACCTAGAAATGGTTGCTCATCTGCAATTGACCTAAGTAGGTTGAATACAAGTGTTGTCTTTCCGACCTTTGCTTGAGCAAAGAGGATTACGGTCGACTCCCAAAGTGCTAGGGATTCAATTAGATATCGAGTTTCAGCACCAGGTTGATTGATGAATTCATCCATCTGGATTGGCTCAACAGGCGGGCCCTCTTGGCCGAGGAGAGCTTCGCGAACTTGTTGCTTTGCTAAGTCGCGCGACTCCATCGTAAATCTCTCACTGGCGACAGCATCAGCCCACATTTCGCTGAATTCGTATCGTTCTTCAAGTGGGAGGGCAAGAATTTCTTCCAACCGCGTTCCGTGAATAGCACGTGAGACTTCGCCCGTGGTGCTCACATTCGGCTCATGTCTCTGGGTCAAGTACTTCACGGTAAGGCTGTGGTTACCTCCAAACTGAAACATTTTCAGGGCTTCAAACTTGGATAGGTGCTGAAATTTGTGTGCCGCTGGGTCTGCAACAATGAACTGGCCAGATTCGCCTTCGGTAATTCCTTCGACCGATTCCGCGCCCGCTGTGACGCGCCATGTGAGAGTTTGACCCTCTCCATTGCCTGAGTATTTTCGACTTGTTATCTCTGCATACTTCGCGGGAAGAATTTCCTCCCAGAGCATCTTGTTAGCCAATGACCTGAGCTCGTCAGGGGTAAAATTATTCATAGGTAATCCCTTTCTAAACCGTCCGTTGCAGCGGGCGGTTTTCTTTTTTTACTTCTCTAGGTGTTGGGCCTTCCAGCTCTCGAAATCTTTACGCTTCACGCGTCGGTGCTTTTTCCCAAATCTGTAAACATCTGGAAAATCGCCCTGCTGTTGGTAATACAACAACGTGCGTTCAGGAATCTTGAGTTCCTCGGATATCTCTTTGAAGAGAATCCATTCCTCTTCGTTCTTCATTGCGACCTCAATCCCGTACGTGATTTACGTACTGCGGCAATTGTGAACGGTTTCCGCAATGACGATATTTTGGATTTGGCCTGTGAGACGGGGTCTACCCCTCTAAACCCCGCTCAACAAACGTCTCCGAGTCACGAATAAAGTGCTCCGATTCATGCAGCTCGATTCATTTCTAACCATGCATCTAGTTCTTCTTTTTTGAATCGCCATTGGCGACCAAGCTTCATCGCTGGGATGCCTAGAAATCCAATGTTTTCGCGTATCCACCAAGTGGTGGTGCCAAGGTAGGCAGCTGCCTCCTCAGTGTTCATTAGGTTGAACATTTTTACCTCCTCTCATGTATGCTTGACTTACAAGAGTGAGTATGTCAGACTATCTTTACTAAGTCAAGAACAGATTGGAACGCCATGGAGAATCAGGGTAAATCGAATAGCCCGAGAACTCAGTCAGATTTGACTTTGAGCAACGGAGCCACGATTGACTTCAAAATTGCCAACGATGAAACAGGCACACCTGTAGTGAGCCAGCTTGTTATCTCCTTTGACTCCAATCGAATCCCTGCAGGGGGAATAGGTGGAAGCCTCTTGCGAGAAATAAAAATAAGCGACCTTCTTTCTCAATGGTTTCTTGAATCAAGCAGGAGTTTCCTCACTAAACAACAGGAGTCTTCACTCTGGCGCTCAGTCTCAGCTCCATGGTCAAGCACAGGGCGCACGGGTATTGATGAAGCTACGTATGCCGCTCTGGCCTATTTCTACATTCAATACTGTGAACGGCACCCAAACGCACCAACGGCTCAATTAGCAGCAGCACTTGGTATCAGCGCAAAAACGCTTTCAACTCGACTGGGTCAGTGCAGGAAACTTGATTTACTTTCAAGCGAAGCGTCCTCGTCAAGAACTGGCAAAGCCCACGGGCAACTTACGAGCAAGGCTAAGAAACTTATTGCAACGAGCTTAGGAAGGAACTAACTATGCAACCGAAGAAACTGTCCAATGGTAGTTGGCAAGTTCGTTATCGCGACTTAGAAAAGAAACAACGAGCTCGTAATTTTGAGAAGAAGAAGGACGCTGAAGATTTCATCATTCAACTAAAACATGAACTCCGAAGTGGCATCTATGTTGATAGCCGCGATGCCGAAGCAACCTTGGAAAGTTTTTGGGAAGAGTTTTTTGCCCTCAAGCAAGAGAAAAAGCCGAGCACCAAATACGACTACCAATCAATGTGGAAAGTGCATCTTCAGCCGAAATGGGGCAAAACAGCAGTAGGTCGAATAAAACAAGATGCCTTTGACATTTGGATTCTGGGCCTTGGACTGTCCGCAAGTAGAACGAACAAAATTCACCTACTTGCAAGCATGATTCTTGATAAAGCAGTTCGAGATGGCAATCTACGGTCGAACCCAATCAAGAACGCAACAGGACAGCGCCAGAAAAGCAATCTTCCTAAAATCCAGAAGCGTGAGATTGGAATGGTTCACACTCTGGATGAACTAGTGCGAATTGCGAAGTGTGCAGGAAGATTTGAAGATTACATTCTCTTTCTGGGACTCTGTGGCGTTCGCTGGGGAGAATTTGCTGCCTTACAAGTACAAGACCTAGACCTAGAAAAGGGAACCGTCTTTGTTCACCAATCAGTTTCGGAAATTAGCGGAAAACTCATCTTTACCGATTCGACCAAGACCCATGAAGACAGAACCATCTACCTTATGGATTTCTTGAGACAAAAGGCACCATCATGGGTTGAAGGAAAGCAACCAACAGACCCGCTTTTCGCCTCTCCCGAGGGTAAAGTTCTACGAAATTCAAACTTCACTCGCAGGACTTATCAACCAGCGATGATTGCAGCTGGGGTTATCAAGAAGAGAGTCCACGACTTGCGATGGACCATGATTTCAATCTCTGCATCTGAGGGAATAGAACAGAATTTGGTACGTGAACAAGTAGGCCACTCAAAGGCATACATGACCGCTGCCTACACGAAGGTTTTTGAAAAGGACCGACACATTGGCCTTGAGAAATTGAACAACGCGGTTTATGAAGTGCATAAAAAGTGCACTCCTGATGGATTACAAGGTCTTGACCTAGTTGAAAACTACGCTAATACCGCTTCAGTAAGCGGAGAATCAGAGGTCGAGCCGTTTGAATCGAAGGTGCGACAAGAGGATTATGAGTCCGCTGCTCTAACCGGCTGAGCTAACGCCCCCGAAGCAAAGTTTACTAGCGGAGAGAGCGCTCACCGACTAGAGCAGGTTTGGGATCTTCTGTTCCGCCGCCAGGTTGGCACGCCTAAACACGAGCGTTACTGCCGTGGAGATCAGGACGATGAAGAGCGAGTAGAGAGCCGGAACCAAAAGGATTTGGTCGACTCCAGGGTTGTCGATGTAGACGGCAATGATTACCGCGATGGCCAAGGGGCCATTGTTGATACCCGTCTCAAGAGAAATAGTTCTTGCGTTGCTCGGGTGAACCTTCAACGCCATGGCGATGTAGTAAGCGACTGTCATGCCTGCAAGACCCATACCAATGGCAACCGCGTAGGTTGGCCACTCGGTCGTTAGCAATAGCTGCCAGTTGCGTGGAACCCAGATAATGATGAGGAATGGGATAAATAGCAGTCCAAAAACGCCACCCATAAGCTCCAAAACTGCACCAATGTTGCTGCTGAGCTTACGCAGTAGCATTCCAAGACCAACCGGGATAATCAGACCAACGATGACCAGCGCAAGCTCGGCGAAGTCAATGCTCAAAGACTCATCTAGACCCAAGAAATTTGAGTAGATGAACATCACAGCAGGGGTCATGATGAACGCCCACAAAGTTGAATTCACAGTCATGGTCACGCTAAGCGCAAGGTTTCCCTTTGAGAAGTAAGTGAACAGGTTGGAGGTGGTGCCAGCGGGCACGCTACCCATGATTAGAGCTCCAAGCGCCACCAGGACTATGCCCTCTGGTGATGAGAATGGGAAGAGAACCGTCACGATCAGAATGTAGGTCACCAGCGGCATGATGCCGAACTGAGTCAGCCAGCCGATAACTAATCCCCACGGGCGGCGCAACGCGAGCGAGAAGTCTTTTGGCGTCAGGCCTGCGCCCAGGCCGAACATGATGATCAGAATGAAGATTCGGAGCAGAAGTTGCTCGAATTCATTAACCACCGTTGCTTGATTGGCAGCTTCTTCGGCGAAGATTCTAAGTGCATTCATCACTACGCTCCCTTGCTTGTGTTGTCAGAATTTGTTCGAGATGCGACGGCTTGATCGCGTAGCTTGCGACGCAGAATTTTACCTATCGGACTCTTTGGCAACTCGTCCACGAACATAACGTCCTGTGGGATCTTGTAAGCGGCTAGGTTTTCGCGGCAATACGCCACAATCTGCTCCTTGGTTGGGGCTGGAAGAGTAGTTACAACATAGGCCTGAACCCGTTCTCCTGACTTTTCGTCCGGAACACCGATCACGCCAACCTCTAGAACACCGGCCACGGCAGCAATCTGCTCTTCGACCTCGTTCGGATAGACGTTGAAACCGCTCACCAGAATCATGTCCTTCTTGCGGTCCACTATGGTGAAGTAGCCGTCTGAATCCATCTGGGCGATGTCACCAGTGTGTAGCCAGCCATCCTTAAGTGTGTTCTTGGTTTCCTCATCTCGCTGCCAGTAGCCAAGCATCATTTGGGGGCCGCGCGCGATGAGCTCGCCAGCCTCGCCAACAGCAACCTCGTTACCGTGCTCGTCGAAGCACTTGACATCGGTGGAAGGCACCGGAATTCCGATGGTGCCGTCCTTAGCGAGACCGGTCAGCGGATTGAAGGTGATCACAGGAGAAGACTCTGTTAGACCGAACCCTTCAACAATTGGTGTGCCAGTCAGTTCGCGCCAGCGCTCTGCCACTGAGGCCTGCAGGGCCATTCCACCGGCGGCCGAAGCATGTAGGTGCTTTGGAGGCGAATCCTGGAACCAACGCTCGTTCAAAAGAGCGTTGAACAGCGTGTTGACACCGCTGAGCCAAGTGATCTTGTAGTTGTCGAAAGCCCTACGAAGGTTGCTCGGCGGGCGCGGCGAAGGCACCAAGATGTTCCTCGCACCGTTGTGGTAGAAGCCAAGCAAGTTCACCGTGAAGGCGAAGATGTGATAGAGCGGCAAGGCCGTGAGCACGATTTCCTTACCCGCGCGCATACCCTCGCCGCTGTGAGCGATCATCTGCAAGGTGTTGATTACCAGGTTGCCGTGAGAAAGCATCGCTCCCTTTGAAACTCCCGTAGTTCCTCCGGTGTACTGCAGCGCCGCGATTGAGTGGTTGCCTACTCCAGTTAGGTAACTAGATGCCCGTGAGGCATCCCGGGCTTTCTTGCCTTGAGCAAGCGCTGATTGAAACCAGGTGTGCTCGACTGTGATCTTTGGGAGGCTCCGGTTCCAGTAGCGCTGCACCAGGCGAATAACACCCGCAACAATCGGGGGGAAGAACTCAGAGATCTTTACGGTCACGACGGTCTTGATTTGCGTCTTTGGTAGCACGTCGGCTAAGCGGTCGGCGAACATGTCGCTGACGATTAGAGCCACGGCACCCGAGTCCGCGAACTGGTGCGTCATTTCAGGGCCGGTGTATAACGGATTGGTGTTCACAAGAACTAGGCCAGCCTTGAAGACTCCAAAAGCAACGATGGGGTAGGCCAGGCAGTTCGGCATCTGGACCGCCACGCGGTCACCCTGCTTGAGACCGATGACCTCTCGCAGATACGCCGCGAACGAATCCGAGTGTTGGTCCACCTGTGCAAAGGTCAACGAACCATTCATGCCGTTTGGCATGACCTGTGTGAAAGCAGTTTGCTTTGCGTAGGTACCGGCTGCCTTTGCCAGGAGCTGCGGGAGGTTCTCAAAACCAGCGTTATCAACGCTCTGTGGAACTTCTTTTGGATAGTGGGCCAACCAGGGGCGTTCAGTCATCATCGCTCTTTCGCCGTTTCAGCACCGGCAAAACGCCGCCGGTGGAGTCTTGAGACAAATCATAAACACATTCGGCCCCGCTGTGTTGCAGCTCAGCGCGATTCGAGCCTATTGATCGTCTTTCTTACGTCTCAATCGCTTCGCTGCCTCAGAGACCTCGGACCTGATCTCCTGAAACTGCTCGATAACTTCTGCTCGCACCTCATCAAGGCGCTCACGTGCTTCACCGAATCGTCCGCGGGCTTCTTGCCGGAGACCCTCTGCCCTTCGCCTCAGAGCAACCGCGTCTGCCCGCCAATCATTGAGTCGCTCTCTAATGGCCTCGGGAAGTTTTCCAATTGGAATCAGGTAGGAGGGTTCGTTGTCCATGGTTGTCGGCTGAGCCTCACCCTCACCGCGATAGAGGTCTTCGAAAATCCTCAAGGTTCTCTGAATGTCATGCGATTGGATTAGATGCAGCGAGTTCTCACTCAATCGCTGCAACTCCTCGCTGTCGGCCTCGAGCACCAGTCTCAACTTAGCCGCAAGGTCCTCCGCATCATTTGGCCTAAAGAGGTACCCGTTATCGCCATCATGCACGAGGTGAGGCAAAGCCATAGCATCGGCTCCAATAACTGGTCGACCTGAGGCCATGGCCTCCATAGTCGCAATCGACTGCAGTTCGGCAATGGAGGGCATCACAAAGACGGTGGCGCGCTCATAGATACTTGCCAGCTCGGCGTCAGTGACGTGACCAAGGAAGCGAACGCGATTTGCTATACCAAGGCGATTTGCGAGCAGCTCAAGATTCTCGCGTTCTCCCCCGTCGCCCACAAGTTCGATGGTGAGGTCTTGGTGATCACCGAGCTTCGCCGCAGCCTCGAGAAGGATATTGACCCGCTTCTCGTCATCTAGCCGTCCCAAGAACAGGGCGACTGGCTTGTCATTCTGGGTTGGGGTCTGGTTGGCAAACTTCGAGGCGTCAATACCGCAGCTGATGGCCAAGACGCCATCCACTTTTGCCGCGGCCTCAAGTAAGTCCGCCGCGCGCTTGGTCGGAGTGGTGAGGGCATCCATTTTGCGCAGTACTCGCCCTGCATCCTTCCAGATAATGTTCATTGCACTTTGGTGGAGGAACTTTGGTAGCAGCGAGTACTTGATGATATTTTCAGGCATAAGGTGGTTAGTAGCGATTAGCTTCGCCCTCATGCCCTTAGCCGCACGGAGGGTAAACCGGCCCACCATCATGTGGCTTTGAATGTGAATCGCCTGGGGTTGAACCTCTTTCAGCACTTTGCGAATGGTCCTCGTCATCCCAAAGGGCGTCGGCATTCGCAGCGACTTGTGCTGCGGAATCTTGTAGCTCTTCAGTCTATGAACCGTCATCTCAACACCGTCGTGGAACTCGGTTCTTGTACCCCAGGATTTATCAAAACTCGGCGCAATCACATGAATGTTGTGTCCATTACGAACCAAGCCGCCGGCAAGACGCTCTCCAAACCTGGCAGCACCATTGATGCTTGGTGCAAAGGTGTCACAGGCTATGACTACATTCAGGCGTTCAGTCATTTTGCCCTCGATCGTCAGTTAGCTGCGGATGTACGCGGGCAAGCATAAACACTCCAGCGATCGCAACTATGCCAGCCACACTGAACCCAGCAATCTCAAAGAATCCAGCACCCTCAGCCTCACCAAGAATCACAATCGCAATACCCACAGCAACCGCCGGATCGATAACAGTGAGACCCGCGATTACTAGGTCTGGTGGGCCTGAAGCGTAAGCGTTCTGAACAAACCAGCCTCCAAGTGCAGTAGCACCAACCAACGCTGCAAGAGCGAGCAGGGTTAGCAGGTCATAGTCACCCTGAGTGATTCGGACAATCACCACCTTGGCAAGGGATGCCACAAAACCATAAAGCACACCGGCCCCAAAAATGTAGTGCAGGGCGCTGACTTTGCCCTTGGTGCGGAAGAACAACAAGCCGAAAACAACTAGCAGCGCCAGCAGCACACCAACCACCTGCAGCAACTTGATGTTGCTCATTTCAACCTCGGTGGCGCTGGTGGATGCGGCAAGCACGAAGCCACCTACTCCCGCAGTCGTAATTGCAATGGCCGCAATGGTCTTGCCGTCGATACGAACCTTGTAGATGCGAGCATTGAGCAGTGAAGTAATGATCAGGGCGAGGGCGCCAATTGGCTGAACGACGATCAATGGTGCAAAAGTAAGGGCTGCAAGCTGGAAGAGAATCGCAAGTAGAAGAAAAGTTGTGCCAGTGAGCCATCTTGGCCGACGCAGAAGATCTAGGATTTGCCGAATGTGAAGCGATCCAACCCGGGGTTGATCCGGCGCGTGGTGCTTTGTGACAGCATCATTTTGAAACTGCGCACCTAAGGCTAGAAACACCGCTCCGCAAATCGCCAATCCGATTGCGAGAAGTCGCAAGAATTCAGGTGAACTCAAACAAATCTCCTGTCGGAAGCAAAGCCCTAAAATCCTAGACCACGACCCTAAGAA
>CAMAXJ010000024.1 GCA_945862155.1 Rhodoluna limnophila | reverse complement strand
GAATGGTTTTTCAGAAGCCAAACCCTTTCCCAACCATGTCAATTAGGGAAAACGTGATTTCAGGCTTGAAGTTATCTGGCCGTAAGAACCAGATCTCTGATGACCTAGTTGAGGACTCCCTGAAGCGTGCTTCGATGTGGAATGAGGCCAAGGATCGCTTGGACGAGCCAGCGCTATCGCTTTCCGGTGGTCAGCAGCAAAGGCTTTGTATTGCCAGGTCTTTGGCTATGAGCCCAGAAGTAATCCTGATGGATGAGCCATGCTCGGCTCTGGACCCAGGCTCTACCCGTCGTATCGAAGAGACCATTTTGGAATTAAAAGACACCATGAGCATTGTTATTGTGACTCACAATATGCAGCAGGCTCAGCGAGTAGCTGACAAGACTGCCTTCTTCCTAGCCGACGATAATCAGCCAGGCTACGTCGTAGAATTCGGGGACACCGAGCAGATCTTCAACCAGCCTGGGGACTCGCGCACCAACGACTACGTGAACGGTCACTTCGGATAACCAATTGTTAACCTTCAATTCTCTTGGAGTTGAGATGGTAAACACCCAAGCTTTACCCCCAATTGCTGTACTTGGGTCATCTCAAGTTGAGAAACTAAACAAATCAAGGAGAAAAATGCGCAAGTTTAGCGGAATCCTGGCAGCCAGCGCGCTGTTAGCGAGCGTCGTGTTTGTGGCACCTGCCGCACACGCAAGCGAGACAATCACAGGCTCTGGTTCATCATTCATGAACTCTTTCCAGCAGGTCTGTTCAGCTTTGTACACAACCAACAAGGCTAACTACAACTCGACTGGTTCTGGAACTGGCCGTACTCAGTTTGCTGCCGGAACCACAGACTTTGGTGGATCTGACTCCCCATACACTTCTGGTGCCCCAGCGAACTTCACTTACGTTCCGCTAGTTGCGGGAGGAATTGTTGTCGCTTACAACATTCCTGGCGTCACTAACCTACGCTTGACCCCACAGGTTATGAATGACATTTTCACCGGTAAGGTCAAGACATGGGATGCGGCTTCAATCAAGAAGCTAAACCCGTCAGCCAAGCTCCCAAAGGAGAACATCCAGGTTGTTTACCGTGGAGATTCTTCTGGAACAGTTGAGAACTTCTCTAACTACATGATTCAGAACGTTGGGGGAACCTGGAAGACTAGCGGAACCTGGTCAACAGCTATTGGACAGTCACCTGTCGGCATCAGCGCACCACAGAACACAGGTGTTTCAGCCACAGTGGCACAGACCAAGTACTCAATTACCATTACTGACCCAGCAGACACCAAGAAAAACAAACTTGCTGTTGCATCAATTAGAAACGCGCTTGGAGAATTCATCAAGCCGACTGCTGCAAGTGCAGGTCGCTTTATGGCAGCACAGCCAATTGACGCTAAAGGCCTAGTGCAGTTCGACTACAAGGCCAAGGTAACGGGAGCATACCCAATCACCCTGGTCGCCTATGGTCTAGCTCCAACAGCTTCTTTTGCCACCCAAACCAAAAAGGCCGCTGCTGTGAAGGATTACTTCACCTACCTCATCAAGACCTGTGGACCACAGCAGGCTTCAGCCGGTGACTATGTCCCAATCACCGGAAAGCTACAGCAGGCTGCTCTAAAGGCGATTGCGACAATCAAGTAAGACTAAGCATCAAATTGACCTCCAGTCACGAGAGCGCGGCCCTTACGGGGCCGCGCTTTTGTGCTGGAGACTGAACAAAGGGAAGACCAAAATGGTAAACGCCAGGATCTTAAAGTCAGCTGCTGCTGCGCTTTTAGTCAGCCTCTCGCTGACAGCATGCGATCCTCCAATCCCGGCCTCGATTCTTGCCGTGCAGGCAGAGCTAGAAGTTCAGTGCGAAGACGGTGATGTCTCGGCAGTGTTCCCAGAGTCAATGACCGACCTGAGTTCCAACTGGTCAGACTCACTTTTGTTTGCTTGCGAAACCATGCCCGTCACTATTTTGGATAACACCGCCATCGACAGCGATATCGTTATCGCCGAGTCTTCCCTGATTGCAGGCCGCTGCACACCTTTCGCTACCGTTCCAGTTGCAATTGACGCAGCTGTTCTGGTTGTGAACATCCCAGACTTCTTTGAAATTTTCCTTTCGGCTCAGCAGATCATCGACATCTTCAACGGAACTATCAAAAACTGGTCTGATCCAGCTCTTGCCGAATTCAACGGTGAGTTCCCGCTGCCTGATCTTCCGATAATATTGCCAACCGAGGCAACTACTTCTGCTAAGGCAGCACTAAGTGATTGGATCTCTCGACTAGCTGGTGGCGAACTGGACTTGTCAGCTGTTGCAGACACCACAGAATTCAACGAGATCTTCTTGGCTTCCCCAGCCGAACCCGGCTCTATTTCGATTGCTAGCTACGGTGCGGCGATGTACCTTGGTTCATCATTAGTGGCTGTAGTTGCTGACCCTAACGACCCTCTTTCTTACGTCAGAGCTGAATACACTTCTTTGTTATCGGCTACCACTCAGTTGACTTCAGCGATTGAGGGCACAACCATGAAGGTTTCCCTTGATCCAACCATTGAGCCTCAGGCTGAAGCGGGCCTGGACGATGCCGTTATTCCGTACCAGGCCGTCTACGCGATGAACATGGCTCTTTGCGGTGAGGACTCAACCTTGAAGCGCACAATGGCCAGGTACTTTCTTCGAAAAGACTCCCAAGGCGTGATTTTGTCAGCGACCCTTATGCCCCTGCCGGAGACCCTAAGGGTAGATGCCATCAGCATTGTGGTTGTTGGATTACCAATCCCAACCCCCACAGCAACTGAAGAAAACCAGGGCTAGCCTCCGAAATTGCTGAGAACTTAGGAATGACACCTTTCGCCCCCTGTTGGGTGGGTTAAAATTGCTCTTGGGCCAATAGCTAATTTGCCCCTCTAGGCACCAGCTACCGAAATGGAATTTCCTTTGGCAACCCTGCTTTATAAATTAGGTCTTTTTTCTGC
Organism: Rhodoluna limnophila; assembly: GCA_945862155.1. Taxonomy (GTDB): domain Bacteria; phylum Actinomycetota; class Actinomycetes; order Actinomycetales; family Microbacteriaceae; genus Rhodoluna; species Rhodoluna limnophila_A. The sequence goes on along the minus strand of CAMAXJ010000024.1, from coordinate 12,255 downwards.
GCGCAATGCTTGGAAAGTAATCGTTGCCTGGATAGTGCTACTGGTCATCACCGCCAGCCTCGCACTTACCCTTGGCGGCAAACTAACTACCTCGATGTCTATCTCCGGTGTTCCTTCCCAGATAGTGGTCGACAAACTACAAACCACTTTCCCTGATGCCAGCCGTGGTTCTGGACAGATTGTGTTCTTCAAACAGTCCGGCTCTTTCACTGAAGCTGACAAAGACGCAATAACTGCAGCTTTGGAAAAAGTCGAAACTTTGCCTGAAGTATCAGAAGCAGTAAATCCATTTACTGTTCAGGCTGAAATCCGCGATGGCGAAAAAGACCTACTCGATGGCAAGCAAGAGCTGATTGATGCCGAGAAGAAATCAGCCGACGGACAAGTAGAACTTGTTGACGCTGAAGCTGAAATTGCAGACGGCGAAAAGCAAATCGCCGATGGCCTAAAGACGCTTGCCGCTAAAAAGAAAGATCTTGAATCAAAGCTTGCAACGGTCAACGCAGGCCTAAAGCAAATGCAGGACGCAGGACTTCCTGTCTCTGCTCAAACAGAACTACTGACCAACAAAGCTCAGATCGAAGGCGGACTTGCCGAGGTTGAGAAACAAACTGCAATTGCACTTGCCTCAAGGGAAAAACTCGAAGCAGGCAAATTCGAATTAGCGGATGCTCGTGCTGAATTGGAGTCTGGCATCGATGAAATTGCTCAGGCCAAGATTGATCTTGCAATTGGTGAGAAATTACTTGCGGCAACCAAGAACTACACGGTCGTATCAAGCGATGAGAACACCGCCATGTCGACAATCAGATTTGATAAGCGAGGAACCGAGCTAGAAGAAGGTACTCGTGATTCGGTTGTTGAATCGCTTCGCGAAGCAGACCTGAATGGAATTCAGGTTGAGTTCTCCCAAGAACTAACCCAGTCCTTCGGAGAAATCCTCGGTGTTGGTGAAATCGTAGGTTTGATTGCTGCCGCAGTTGTTTTGTTCGTTTTGCTTGGAACCTTTATCGGTATGGCGATCCCGATTTTCTCGGCGGTTGTTGGTGTTGCCATTTCAGCAACTACAGTTTTGGCACTGGCAGCTGAAATTGAAATGACTTCCACCACACCAGTACTTGGTGTGATGCTTGGTCTTGCCGTGGGTATCGACTACTCACTGTTTATTGTGAATCGTCACCGCAGGCAGCTTCGCGGTGGAATGAAGCTCAAAGAATCTATCGGTTTGGCAAACGGTACCAGCGGTAACGCTGTGCTATTCGCAGGACTAACAGTTGTCATTGCCCTGGTGGCACTAAACCTAACCGGCATTGGCTTTGTGGGTCTAATGGGATCGATGGGTGCTATCGCAATTGTGATTGCAGTTGCTATCGCCTTGACTGTGACCCCAGCTGCTCTTTCCCTGATTGGCAACAAGATCTTGTCAAAGAAGGAAAAGGCAGCAGTATCGAAAGAAAAGAACAAATCTGCCGCCAAGAAAAAATCAGAGGCTAAGGCTGCTATCAAGCCGGTTTGGGCAACGCGTCAGCCGTGGCTGGCAATTTTTGGAACAGTAATTGTTATGGGAATCATGGCTATTCCGCTAACGGAAATGCGCCTGGGTCTTCCAGACGGTGGATCAGAACCTACCGACTCAACTGCTTACAAGGCCTACACAATCATCAGCGACGGCTTTGGACCTGGCTTCAACGGCCAGGTGACAACTGTTTTGTCTACCGACAGTGCTGTTTCAGAAGATGACACTCTCGAGTTTCAGTCCGAGGTTGCTACAGCATTGATGGGTCTTGACAACGTCAAGGCCGCTGTTCCAGCAGCCATTGCCGATGATCAAAAGACTTTTATATTCCAGGTAGTTCCAACCGGTGGTCCATCATCGATTGAAACTGAACAATTGATTTACGACATCAGAGAAGTTTCTGGTTCATTCTTGAGCGCCTATGGCGCCGAGGTTGGTGTCACCGGTATCACGGCAACCAACATCGACATATCCGACAAGATCTCCGATGTTTTGCCCCTATACCTTGGAACAGTTATCTTGCTGTCGCTATTCTTATTGATGCTGGTATTTAGATCAATCTTGATTCCAGTACTTGCAGCAGCTGGATTCCTACTGACTGTTACTGCAACACTTGGTGCCGTTGTTGCGGTTTACCAGTGGGGCTGGTTAGGTGAACTCTTTGGTGTCACAACACCAGGACCGATTTTGAGCTTCCTTCCGATTTTCCTAATCGGTATCTTGTTTGGTCTTGCGATGGACTACCAGTTGTTCCTGGTGTCTGGAATGCGTGAGGCTTACGCTCACGGTAAGAAGCCTCGCGATGCCATCAACTTTGGTCTGCATTTGTCTAGGGGAGTAGTTATTGCAGCTGCCCTGATCATGATCACGGTCTTTGGAGGCTTTGCCTTTTCTCACCTTGCAACCATTAGGCCTATTGGCTTTGGGTTGGCAATTGGTGTCCTAATTGATGCTTTCCTAGTAAGGCTTCTACTAGTACCCGCCGCCATGACCATCTTGAACAAGTCAGCCTGGTGGATTCCTAAGTGGATCGATAAGGCGATGCCTGATATCGATGTCGAGGGCACCAAGCTGGAGAACAAGAAGCTTCACTAAAGCCCATAAAGGAGGTAACTGATTAGGGTTTAGAATTGCCAAGGACTCCCCGTGCGGCGTCACCTTGGTGAACTCCCCCAGGATCGAAAGATAGCAAGGGTAGCTGGGCTCTGATGGGTGCGCGGGGGGTCTTTTTACTAAATTTGTCGTCTCGAGGAGCTAGGTTGTAATCGTGAATCAAGCCCTCTACCGCAGATACCGCCCCGAAACTTTTGATGAGCTAATTGGGCAATCACAGGTCACAGCACCACTTATGACCGCAATCAAAACAGACCGCGTTAATCACGCTTACCTTTTCTCAGGACCTAGAGGTTGCGGAAAAACTACCTCAGCAAGAATTCTGGCTCGTTGCCTAAACTGCGCCGAAGGCCCAACCGATACTCCTTGCGGCAAGTGTGCAAGTTGCATTGAGCTCTCTCGAGATGGATCAGGATCGTTAGACGTAGTTGAAATTGATGCTGCCTCGCATAACGGTGTTGACGATGCCAGAGATTTGCGTGAGCGAGCAATCTTTGCTCCAGCCAGAGATCGCTACAAGATCTTCATTCTCGATGAGGCCCACATGGTCACACCTCAAGGATTCAACGCACTGCTAAAGATTGTTGAAGAGCCACCAGCTCATGTGAAGTTCATCTTTGCAACCACCGAACCTGAAAAGGTAATCGGAACTATTCGCTCCCGTACTCACCACTACCCATTCCGACTGGTTCCACCAGCTCAGATGCTTGCTTATCTGGAAGAAGTTTGTAAATCAGAAATTGTCACACCGGGTCCTGGAGTATTGACTCTGGTGGTTCGCGCCGGTGGTGGCTCGGTTCGTGATTCGCTCTCTCTTTTGGATCAGCTAATGGCAGGATCTGAAGTCAAAGGCGGCAAAGCTGAGATCGAGTACGATCGCGCAGCAGCCCTTCTTGGATACACCCACGCAAGCTTGCTTGATGAAGTTGTGGATGCATTCGCAACTCAGAACTCCTCTCTGGTTTTCTCATCAGTAGATAAGGTCATCCAGTCCGGCCAAGACCCAAGACGCTTTGTTGAAGACCTACTTGAAAAACTTCGCGATCTAATTGTCGTTCTCTCCGTTGGCGATGACGCCAAAGCCGTACTTCGAGGCATAGCTGATGACGAGCTCGAGAAGATGAAGCTCCAAGCAATGAGCTTTGGCATGAGCGAGCTAACTCACGCAGCCAACGCAGTTTCAGCTGCCCTTTCTGAGATGTCGGGTGCAACCAGTCCTAAACTTCAGCTTGAACTGATGTGCGCAAAGGTACTTGTTCCCTCCAGTGACAAAACTGAAGTTGGTTCGCTAGCCCGTATCGAAAGACTCGAGCGTCGCATGGGAGTGGCTCAAAACGTTGACGCTTCTCCAGTTCAGGCAGCACCCGTTCAGGCTCCCCCTGTTAAATCAGCACCAGCTCCAGCAGCGCAACCAGTTGCACCTGTTGCAACTAAGCCTGCTCCGGTAGCGCCAGCAGCAAAATTTGCAGCACAGGCCCCAGCTTCAGCTAGCGGAGTTTCAACTCAGGCGATGGTTGCTGCTTGGCCAGAAATTCTTAGCCAGGTCAAAGCAGAATCGAAGTCGGCTTGGGTCGTGGCCTTTGCGCTGACCGTGATGGATCTATCTGGTGATGTTTTGACACTCAAGTTTTTAAGTCACAAAGATCTAGACGGATTCAAAGCAGATAGTCGATCAACTGATGCACTTAGAAAAGCTATCTTTGCTGTTTTGGGTCTTCAAGTGAAATTCAAGCCACACGTTGAAGAATCAGCTGGAGAAGTCGTCTCAGATGCTACAGCCGATGCTCACCCTCCAACCACTGCGATTCCAGTTGTGAAGGCTGAAGATCCTGCCGCTCCTGAAGCTAAATCCCGAAACGGAATGGTGAATGAGGAAGCTCGCTACGGTGAGTCATTGCTTCGTGAAATGCTTGGAGCAGAACCAATGCAGGACCCTAAAGCCGGTGGTCGATAGATGTATGAGGGAGTAATCCAAGAGCTTATTGACGAGCTCGGGAGACTTCCTGGAGTTGGACCAAAGTCCGCTCAGCGAATTGCCTTTTATCTGTTGCAGGCTGACGAAGATCAAGCCAAGCGTTTGGCTGAGGTTCTCACTGAAGTAAAAGAACGTGTTCGTTTTTGTGAAAAGTGCGGCAACGTAGCTGAAGCAGAGCTTTGCAACATCTGCCGCGACCCAAGAAGATCTAAGGCCAGCATCTGTGTGGTTGAAGAACCCAAGGATGTTCAGGCCATAGAAAGAACCCGTGAATTCAAAGGTTTGTATCACGTGCTCGGGGGAGCGATTTCACCAATTGAGGGGATTGGCCCAGATAATCTTCGAATCAAGGAGCTAGTTGCAAGATTGGCTGATCCTGAAATCAAAGAGATCATCATCGCTACCGACCCCAATTTAGAGGGGGAGGCCACTGCCACCTATTTGACCCGCATGCTTTCCCCGATGGGAATCACAATTTCTAGGCTTGCTTCAGGCCTGCCAGTTGGTGGCGATTTGGAATATGCCGACGAGATTACGCTCGGTCGGGCCTTTGAGGGCAGAAGGACAGTCAGCTAGACTTGGGGTTTATCGCCTCAATGATCGGGGCAAATCCCCAAGATTTCTATCCAGGAGCTGGTGTTGGCACTCATCGTTCAGAAGTTCGGCGGATCTTCCGTCGGCGATGCTGAAAAGATCAAGCTAGTCGCCAAGCGCGTAATCGAGACCCACAAAGCTGGAAACCAAGTTGTCGTTGTTGTTTCGGCAATGGGAGATACCACCGACGAACTACTAGATCTTGCCAACGGTGTTTCTAAAGATCCTTACGCAACTCCAAGAGAGCTAGATATGTTGCTCACCGCAGGGGAGAGAATCTCAGTTGCACTTTTGTCGATGGCAATCAACGACATGGGTGAAAAATCTCGATCGTTCTCAGGTCTGCAGGCTGGAATCATTACCGATTCGACTTATGGAAACGCAAGAATTGCAGAGGTGACTCCAGATCGAGTCCAAACCGCAATTGATGCTGGCGAGATTGCAATTGTTGCCGGTTTCCAAGGTTTTGATCCATCCAGTGGAGATATCACAACATTGGGTCGCGGTGGCTCAGACACCACAGCGGTTGCTTTGGCTGCTGGACTAAACGCAGATGTTTGCGAGATCTACAGCGATGTGGATGGTGTCTATACAGCAGATCCACGCATGATCCCAAGTGCTAGAAAGATCGCCGCAATCGATATCGAGTCGATGCTGGAATTGGCTGCTGCCGGGGCCAAGATTTTGTATATCAGGGCAGTGGAGTTTGCAAGAAGACACAAGGTAAATCTTCGGGTTCGTTCAGCCTTTAGCGACGACCCCGGAACTATTGTCTATTCGACAGGAGAAAACATGGAAGAGTCCGTAGTTGCAGGCGTAGCCGTAGATAAAGGCCAGTCCAAGATCACCGTGGTTGGTGTTCCGGATGTGCCGGGTACTGCCGCTGAGATCTTCACCGTGGTTGCCAAGGCCGATGTGAACATCGACATGATTGTTCAAAACATCGCTGCCTCCAAGACCCACCTGTCTGATATTTCATTTACCCTTCCAGCCGATGACTTCAAAAAGGCTGTCCAAGCCCTAGAGGCAGCCAAGGCAAAAATTGGCTTTGAGTCGCTGCAGCTGAATGAGAAAATAGGAAAGCTTTCCATTGTTGGCTCGGGTATGAAAACCCACTCCGGTGTTTCGGCAACTCTGTTCGGTGCCCTAGCTAAGGCAGGAGTCAACATTGAGATGATCTCAACCTCTGAAATTCGTATCTCTGTTGTCACCGACATCGCACAAGTTGACAATGCAGCACGCGTTGTCCACACTGCCTTCGGCCTTGATGGCGATGGCGAAGCCATTGTTTACGCAGGTTCTGGAAGATAACTATGTCTAGAAAACCAAACCTGGCTCTAGTTGGAGCAACCGGTGCCGTTGGCACAGTGATGATTGACATCATCAATAACCGCGAGAACATTTGGGGTGAAATTAGGCTCATCGCATCAAAGCGCTCTGCTGGCAAGAAGATAACTGTGCACGGCCAGGAACTGACTGTCGTTGAATTGGCACCTGAAGCATTTGATGGCATCGACATTGCAATGTTTGATGTTCCAGACGAAGTGTCAGAAATTTGGGCACCTATTGCAGCCCAGCGCGGAGCAGTTGCGGTTGATAACTCTGGGGCCTTTAGAATGAACGACCAGGTTCCTCTGGTTGTTCCAGAAGTAAACCCTGAGCAGGTGAAGAACCGTCCACTTGGAATCATTTCAAACCCAAACTGCACAACCATGACCATGATGGCTGCCCTTGGTGCTCTTCACCGCAAGTGGACGCTAACTGAGTTAGTTGTTGCTAGCTACCAAGCTGTTTCCGGAGCTGGTGCTGTAGGTATCGATCAACTTCAGAAAGAAACTGCAGCGGTAGCTAAGGATCCAATGGCTGGAACATTGACTGACAACGTCTCACATGCCATCAAGGCAGCAGGTCTTGCCCAGGCCGATTCACCTTGGTCGGTACCGATTGCTCTGAACGTTATTCCATTCGCCGGCTCACTAAAGGACGGCGGACATTCGTCCGAGGAGATGAAGGTTAGAAACGAATCACGCAAGATTTTAGGTATTCCTAATTTGAAGGTCGCAGCTAGCTGCGTCCGCGTTCCCGTTCAGGTTTCACACTCTTTGGCTGTTCACGCCACCTTCAAAAACCCCTTGACCGTGGCTGAGGTTCATGCGGTGCTTGAAAAGGAGCCAACTGTGGTTTTGATGGATGATCCTGCCAAGGGCATTTACCCAACACCTGCTCACGTGGCAGGGCAAGACCCGACCTTCGTGGGAAGGGTCAGACAGTCACTTGATTTTGCCAACAGCATCGAGATGTTCGTAGTTGGGGACAACCTTAGAAAGGGTGCCGCTTTGAACACCTATGAAATTGCAGAACTTGTCGCCAAAGAGTTCTAGCGCCCAGGGGCCAGGGGTCACCAAGAGACGCTCTCTAGCTAAATCCATAACTTGGCGACTAATCGCCATAGCCGTCACCTTCATTGTGGGCTTCGTAATGACCGGAAGCTGGCAATTCGCCGTCTCTCTATCCTTGATCTCAAACCTGATTAACTTCGTCCTTTACTACATCCACGAACGATTCTGGCTAAAGGTCAATTGGGGCAGAAAATAGCCATAATTGTTCATCTGGCCGCAACAAACCGTGGGTGTTGAATCACTGGTTTCCAGATTCGCCGCAGCTATCATCAAGGTATGTCGAAGTTTTCCCTAGGGTCTAGCTTGCTAGTCGCGACTTTGTTGCTTGTCGGTTGTTCCGCGGAAACCGAGAGCTCAACCCCGGTTGCCGAACCCACTCCAGTGATTGCTCCCGAGCTAATCCCAACGGCACCTCCCGAAGAGGTAGTCGATGTTATCCCAGAAGGTTTTTTGACTAGCTACGGCGACATCATTTTCAAAGTCGGCGATGGTCCAACCTGGTGCACCATGAGCGAGTTTGACAATTTTGTAATCTGCGAACACCGGGAGTTCGATGCCAAGTATGAGCAGCTTCCGCTTCCCGCGGACTGCCAATACACCTACGGCTATCAGCTGCGCCTTCGTGGGGGCCAAGTAGAAGGTTCCGAGATGGCGGAGTTTACTTGCGCCAACGCAAACTGGTCGGATTCATCTTCGGCACCAATTCTTGCAAGTGGCGAGAGAATTACAACTTTTGGCTTTAGTTGCTTCGTTGAGAAACAAGCTGCACGCTGTGAAAACTCAATGGGTGATTTTATTGTGCTTGGGCCTGACGCTTGGGCGATGAGTGAGTAGCTTTTAGCTAATCTCTTGCCAGCAAAGTAATTAGCCTTACCTCTGGCCGACAGAAAAACCTAACCGGTGCAAAAATAGAGTTTCCCAATCCCGCAACAACGCTCAGCACTGAAGACTTCCCATTAAAATCCCAAGCCGATAAACCGCGGGCAAATCTGTTTGGCAAATCCGAATTTGTTGTTAGCGCGCCAAAAAAAGGGACTCTTACTTGACCGCCGTGGGTGTGCCCGGCAAAAATCATTTGAGCTCCAAGCCCTGCGAGCTTCTCGATTGCCTCCATATATGGAGCATGGGTGAGAGCAATTGAGAAATTATCGCTTCGAATCAGAAGATCAAACTTGGCGTAGCCGATGTGATAGTCATCGATTCCAAGAAATCGGATACTATTTCCATTTACTTGAACGTCAGCGAATCGATTATTCAGATTCACCCAACCCGCTGTTTCGAATGCCCTGGTCAATTCCTCAGTGCTTAAGCTTTTAGAGTTTGGTTTAGCTGAGGAGTGAAAGAGGTATCCAAAAGGGTTTTTGGCTACCGGTCCGAAGTAGTCATTTGAGCCATGAACAAACACCCCAGGTTTAGTCAGCAGGGGAGATAGGGCATCAAGCAGTGGCTTGATGGCATCTTTGTGGCCTAAGTTATCCCCGGTGTTTACAACCAGATCAATCTGTTTTTCCCCAAGAGAGGCAAGAAAGCGCATCTTGCTTTTCTGCCAAGGAGCTAGATGAATATCACCGATTTGGAGCACTCGGATAGGGTTAGCGCCCTGAGGTAAAACCTTTATGGATTGCTGCCGAATGACATAGAGCTGGCGCTCGATAATTACTGCCCAGACAGCGATGCCAATTAGAACCGCTGCAACTAAAAGGCTAATTAGGGCCCTTACTGATTATCAGCAGGATTGCACCAAGTCCTTCTGCTGGCGTTCCAGCCGCTGGGCTGGTTCCAACAACGTTGCCCTTGGGAACAGTCGAGGAGTTTACAAAATACTGAGGCTGAGACAATTGAGGTTCACTCACGGCAGAAAATCCTGAACCCAGAAGCTTGGCCTTAGCTACGGCAACGCTGAGTCCGGAAACATCTGGAACTACAACCTCGCCGCCCTTACTGATAAACAAAGTGACCATGGAGCCTCGAATTACCTCAGTTCCAGGTTCGACGTTTGCATAAGCGATGGTTCCAATTGGGTTCAAAGACAGTACTGGGGTCATGTCAATCTCTACAGAAAGACCAGCAAGCTTTATAAACTCTTCAGCATCGGCGGGAAGGAGTGCATTCACTTCAGGCATAATCACCTTCGAAGCACCAAGATACACAGCAGGTGGTTCAGGGAAAGCAGAACCGCCATAGATGGAATTGGCTTTAGTCATTACCTTGCGCCAGATTTCGTGGCGGACTCCACCGCCGAATATTCCTCGAACCGATGTGTTGTCAACTTTGATTGCACCCGAGACGTTTCCAACCCAAGCCGCTGTTGCAACTTCTGTTGAGAAACCAGTCATCCAAGTCTGAACTGACTTGTCAGAGGTTCCAGTCTTGCCAGCAATCGGGACATCATCATCAATCTGAGAACGAGTTCCGGTACCACCGGTAATTACCTGCTCGAATGCGTAGGTTGCAGCAGCTGCTACCTCAGGGCTCATTGCCTGGGCGCACTGCGAGACAGGTACTCGCATTTCCTGGCTGGTTCCACGAACCACAACCCTGTCAATGGCAATCGGGGAACAGTATGTGCCTTGGTTGGCAAAGCCAGCCATGGCTCCAGCCAGGGACATTGCTGAAAGCTCATTGGTTCCAAGGACAGAAGATGGCACGTAGGAAAGCTCTTCGCCGTCAGCACGCTTGACTCCAAGACGCGCGGCCATGTCCCTAATGTCACAAAGATCTAGCTGGGCTGCCATCGAAACGTAGGAGGTGTTGATAGATCTGGTGGTTGAACGGAGCACGTTTTCGTTGACGTATTCCTCTTCGTTGGAGTTCTGGGGTTCCCAAACGCCAACCAGTCCGCCACAGCGAGCCGAGAACTCCTCGGCATTCCATTCGCGACCTCTGGCATCAACACGGTCCCCGAGCAAGAATCCCCTAGAAAGCCATTCGGCAAGGACGAAGACCTTGTAGGTCGAGCCGGTCTGGAATCCTGAAGAGCCGCCATAGGCTCTGTCAGTTGAGTAATTCACGCTTGTGGTGGTTGGGTCTTCATCTACGTTTTGGTCAAAGACTCGGTTCTGGCTCATCGCCAAAACCCTTCCGGTTCCAACTTCAACCGATACTGAAGCTGCCCCTAGTTCCCACTCATTATCCATTGGCATTTCGCGCTTTACTACTTTGTCGGTAGTAGTTTGAAGGTCGATGTCCATGGTCGAGTAAATCTCGAGACCACCGCGTCGGAGCAGTGTCTCGCGGTCTTCTATTGCAAGCCCAAACTCAGGGGAGTTTCTAATTGTCCAAACCACATAATCACAGAAGTAAGCAGTTTGCTGGTTGGCTTCGCAACCGGTCGGTGCCTTCGTGATGTTTGGAACAACTGGCTCAGCCTTATAGGCGTTGGCTTCTGCAGAGGTTAGGTATCCTTCGTCGCGCATGTTGTCGATGACGTAGTCGCGACGCTCTTTGGCAATGGGGAGGTTTTCTGGCTCATCGGGCTTGTATTCGTTGGGAGCTTTGAGCATTGCAGCAAGCAGGGCTGCCTGCGGAACGGTTAGCTCGGAGGCTTTGACTCCGAAGTAGTAATTAGCAGCTGCTTCGATGCCGTTGATTTGGTTTCCAAAGAATGACAGGTTCAGGTAGCCGGCAAGAATTTCCTTCTTGGTGGCCACAGACTCCAGCGCGATTGCCAATCTGATCTCTCGAAGCTTTCGATCGATTGTGGCCACTGTGGCCGCCTCGATAGCTGCCTCGTCTCCGGAAAGGTTGGCTGCCTCAACTAAGGAGTTTTTGACGTACTGCATAGTGATGGTGGATGCTCCAGGACCTGAAAGACCGGAGGCGGCAACGCCCACGGTGGCTCTGGCTAGGGAGAGAACATCCACTCCACCGTGAAGAAAGAATCTGGGGTCTTCGGTGGCAACTACGGCATTTCGGATGTTTGGGCTCATCTGGTCATAGTCAACTGAGATGCGGTTCTCGTGGTAGAAAGTGGCCACAACCACCGGTTCGCCGTCTTTGGTGGCGTAAAGGTTAGAGGCTTGGGAGGCGTTTACCGGCTTGATGTAGTCGGGTAGGCTATCGAAGATGGACACTCCAGCTGAGGCCGCGTAGCCCCCAACGGCGGCAACCGGGGCTAGTAGTGCCAGTGTTAGTAACCCTGCAATAGCGCTAAGGCCAAAGAGCTTTCCAAATAGTCCGAGCATGGGGTTAGCCACACCTTTCCTTGAGCATAAGCTTCTAGAATACTTGCTAACCCTGAGAGGCGCCTGAATTATGACTAAGTGGGAGTACATAACCACCCCCCTGATTATCCATAACACCACCCAAATCCTCAATAACTGGGGCTCTGAGGGCTGGGAACTGGTCCAAATAGTCACAGGTCCCGAAGGTGGCCTGGTGGCCTACTTCAAGCGTCCGGTGGCATAGATGTCCTCAGTCGAGCAGAAAATCAACGAGCTTGGTCTGATACTTCCTGAAACTTCAAAACCTCTAGCGGCATATATTCCTGCTGTTAAAACCGGCAACTTAGTTTTTACATCCGGTCAGCTGCCAATGTTTGGTGGAATGTTAACTCACACTGGAAAAGTTGGAGCAGAGGTTTCAGAACAGCAAGCCAAGGCGCTCGCAGAAATATGTGCCTTGAACGCACTTGCAGCAATCAAAATGGTCATCGGTGA
>CAMAXJ010000023.1 GCA_945862155.1 Rhodoluna limnophila | reverse complement strand
TTCCAGCATTGGGATCCATATCCACTTTCAATAGTGTCCGCTAAGGGCGCTTACTTCAAAGACGTTGACGGTCGAAAGCTACTTGACCTATCGATGGGCTTTGGAGCGATGTTGGTTGGACACCTCAACAAGCACGTTGTTCGGGCTGTCAAAAAGGCCATGCGTTCAACGGGAACCCTATTTGTGACTCCGTCACCAATTGCAACCGAGGCCGCAGAGCGCTTCAAGAAGCGTTTCGATGTTGACATGCTTCGCTTCACCAACTCGGGCACCGAGTCAACGATGTACGCCATCCGAGCAGCCAGAGCTGCCACCGGCAAGAAGGCCATCATCAAGGTCGAGGGTGGCTACCACGGCGGTTATGACCCGCTACTGGTTTCTGTGAAGGCTCCGCTTTCAAAGGTTGGTCCAGCAAATGCTCCTAAGCCTTTCTACCCACAAGAGGTCGAAGGTGGAGAAGTCTTTGTTGTTCCATACAACGACCTAGCTCGTTTGGAAGCAATTCTGAAGAAGGACTCTAAGAAGATTGCCTGCTTCATGGTTGAGCCGATCATCGAGAACCTTTCGATCATCTTGCCTGACGAGGGCTACCTCGAGGGAGTGCGTGCGCTGTGCGATAAATACAAAGTCGCACTTATCTTCGACGAAGTGAAATCCGGTCTAACAGCCGGAGTTGCAGGAGCTGCAAAGCGAGTTGGAGTAAAGCCAGATCTAATCACTTTGGCCAAGAGCATCGGTGGAGGTCTGCCAGTTGCAGCCTTCGCAGGCAAAAAGGAATACATGCAAACCGTAGTTGACGGTCGGATGGCCCACTTTGGTACCTACAACGGCAACCCTCTAGTTATGGCAGCAGTTATTGCAGTTGACGAAATTGCAACAGTTGAAGCCTTAGATGCAGCAGAGAAAATCAACAATGACACCCTGGATGCAATGGATGCCATTATCGATGAGTATGCACTTCCAGCACACACCGTAGGTTTTGGTGTTAAGGGTGCAGTTATCTGGTCACCAACCCCTGTTCGCAACTACCGCGATTTCAAGGCAACTGACTTTGGAATTGCAGAGCTGAGCTGGCTATGGGGAATAAACCGCGGCATCATTACCCCTCCGGGACTTGATGAGCAGTGGCTGGTTTCTTTCTCTCACACCCAAAAAGATATGAACAAAATGGTTGAGAGCTTTAGAGAATTGGCTAAGGCGCTAAGAAACTAAGGTCAGAAACTTGTAAAACCCGCTAGCTTCGCTGGCGGGTTTTACCTTTGTCTGGGACTGAAAAATCTTGACTCCGATACCCCTAGGCTTTGTATTGACAAATTGGAACAAAGGGAGATCTTATGTCTGCACCTCTTAGATTCGGTGTAATTGGAGCCGGCCGAATCGGTCAGGTCCATGCTCAGAGCGTTGCCACAACAGAAGGTGCGCAGCTTGCGATGGTGGCGGATGTCTTCATTGAAGGCGCCAAGAAGGCAGCCGAGAAGTATGGCGCGGTGGCAACAGATGATCCGATGGAGCTGTTCGATAGAAGCAAAATTGATGCTGTCATTGTGGCATCGCCAACCTCCACTCACGTTGACCTTATCGATGCGGCCATTGATGCTGGCATGCCGGTGCTTTGTGAGAAGCCAATTGACCTGGACATCACCCGAGTAGACAAGCTTCGGGAAAAAGCCGCCGGTGCCAGCATTCCGATCGTTCTTGGCTTCAACAGAAGATTTGATCCCCACTTCAACTCGGTCCACAAAAGAGTCCAGGCAGGCGAAATCGGTCGCTTGGAGCAGTTGATACTTATCTCCCGTGACCCAGCCCCTGCTTCGAACGATTACCTCTCGGTTTCGGGCGGCATATTCAGGGACATGACGATTCACGACTTTGACATGGCACGATTCTTTGTACCCAAAATCGTCTCGGTCACAGCAACTGGTTTCAACCAGTTTTCCGAAGACATCAAGCAAATGGGCGACTACGACGCCACCTCAATCTCCCTTCGTGGGGCAGGTGACGAGCTGGTGCTTATCACCAACTCCAGGCACGCCATCTATGGCTTTGATCAGAGAATGGAAGCCTTTGGAGACAAGGGAATGCTTAGGGTTGAAAACCTAACAAATACCAATGTTCGCCTCTACACCGAGCACAACGCAGAGGTCAAAGAGCCGTATCAAAACTTCTTCCTCGAAAGATACATGGATTCGTACCGACTGGAGCTTGCGGAGTTCATAAAGAAGGTAAACGGACAGCCTTCCAATAGCCCTAGCTTTGAAGACGGCAGATCAGCCCTAGTGCTTGCTAATGCAGCGCTTGAGTCTGCTCAAACAGGCAAAACCGTGACGGTTGAGGTCTAAAAGTTTGTTATGACAAACTCTGATCTGTGTGGCAGAATTGGGGTGGAGGTTCAAGATGTCGTTCGATGTGATCACTACTGGGCGTATTGGAGTCGACATATACCCGCTTCAGACCGGCGTGGGGCTTGAGCAAGTAGAAACCTTTGGAAAATTCCTTGGTGGCTCTGCCACCAATGTTGCCGTAGCTGCAGCCAAGTACGGACTCAATTCGGCAGTTATAACCAAGGTTGGCACTGATCCTTTCGGCAACTTTCTAATTGAAGAACTCGAGCGCCTGAAAGTCGACACCTCTTTTGTTGGGCGTGACCAGAACTACAAAACCCCGGTGGTGTTTTGTGAAATCTTCCCTCCGGATGATTTCCCAATCTATTTTTACCGAGAGCCTAAAGCCCCGGACATGGAAGTATCCGAAGCCGACTTGGACCTTATGGCAATATCCGAAGCAAAGATCTTTTTGTCCACCGTCACAGGCCTTAGCCAGGAACCTTCCAGATCCGCCAACCTTGCCGCTCTTAGGGCAAGGGCCAAAAAAGCGCACACCATTTTGGATCTTGATTACCGTTCAGTTTTTTGGGGTAGCCCAGATCTCGCTACTGCCGAAATTGCCAAGGCTCTTCCGCTTGTGACCGTTGCCATCGGCAACAAAGAAGAATGCGAGGTTGCCGTCGGGGAAACTGAACCGGTTAGAGCAGCGGATGCATTGCTTGAGCGTGGGGTAGAACTTGCAATTGTGAAGCAGGGGCCAAAGGGTGTATTTGCAAAGAGCAAAAACGAGTCTGTTGAGGTCCCACCTCACTTTGTGGAAGTTGTGAACGGTCTTGGTGCCGGCGACTCTTTTGGTGGAGCACTGTGCTTTGGATTGCTTCAGCAGTGGCCACTCGAGAAGATTTTGCGTTTTGCTAACATCGCCGGAGCCATAGTTGCCTCCAGGCTTGAGTGCTCTACCGCTATGCCAACTTTCGAAGAAGTCTCGGAAATCATGGAGGCCAAGCAATGGGCCTAAGCTTCGAGCAAATCAAGCACCTGCGTGCAACAGATCCAGCCGCAGTGGGCAAGGCGCTAGCTAACCGTAAGCGTCGCAAAATAATTGAGGGCGATGGAAACCTCTTCATTCTCGCGGCCGACCACCCCGCACGAGGCGCTCTTGCCGTAAACGGCAACCCGACCGCAATGGGTTCCCGTCGGGAGCTGCTATCGAGATTCGCAGAAGCCCTGCAGAACCCAAAGGTTGACGGAGTGCTTGGCACTCCCGATGTACTCGAGGACTTAGCTCTCATGGGATTACTAGAGGGCAAGATTACTGTTGGCTCCATGAATCGCGGTGGCCTTAGAAACTCAGTTTTTGAATTTGACGATCGCTACACCTCTTACACAGCCGCAGCAATCAAGAGTGCGGGAATTGATTTTGGCAAAAACCTGATGCGCATCAACCTAGAAGATCCAGCTACGGTTAGAACACTGGAAAAATCAGCAGAGGTTATTGATCAGTGTGCGGCCCTCCAGGTCCCAATTATGTTAGAGCCGTTTATGAGTAAGTGGGTTGATGGCAAGGCGGTCAACGAACTTACTGCCGAGGCTGTTGAGCTATCTGTGGCTATTTCTTCCGGGCTTGGTTCTACCAGCGCTTACTCTTGGCTCAAGCTGCCAGTTGTTAAGGAGATGGAACGCGTAATGGATGCCACCACACTCCCAACCTTGCTACTGGGAGGCGAAGGCGGGAACGATCAAGACCAAGCTTTCCAGTCTTGGGCTCAAGCGCTGGCCCTGCCTGGGGTCAAGGGTCTGGTGGTTGGAAGAACACTTCTTTATCCAAAAGATGATGATGTGTCCGCCGCTGTGTCGCTGGCTGCGAATCTGGTTCACAAGTAGTTTTTATAAAACGAGGATAGGAAAACAATCATGAGTGTAATTCCGATGTGGATCAACGGTAAAGCTGTCCAGAGTAAATCCGGCCGGTTCGGTGATGTCTTTGACCCAGCTCTTGGTGAGGCCACCAAGCAGGTTGGATTTGCAAACCAGGAAGAAATCAATGCCACTGTGGCGGCAGCTAAGGCCGCCTTTCCAGACTGGAGAGACCTATCAACTGCTAGGCGCCAAGCAATCATGTTCCGCTTCCGCGAGCTACTGGAAGCCAAGAAGCCCGAGTTAGCGGCAATCATCACAGCAGAACACGGCAAGGTTTTATCTGATGCCCTCGGTGAAATCACTCGTGGTCAAGAAGTGGTTGAGTTTGCCTGCGGATTGCCTCACCTTCTAAAAGGCGAGTTCTCGGAGAATGCCTCCACCAACGTTGATGTTTACTCAATAAAGCAGCCAATTGGAGTAGCTGGAATCATTAGCCCGTTCAACTTCCCGGCGATGGTGCCAATGTGGTTTTTCCCGGTAGCGATTGCTGCTGGAAACACAGTCATCTTGAAGCCAAGCGAAAAAGATCCAAGCTCCGCCATCTGGATGGCGGAGCTTTGGAAAGAAGCCGGTTTGCCTGATGGTGTTTTCAACGTGCTAAACGGCGACAAGGAAGCGGTAGATGGTCTACTCAACCATCCTGATGTAGCCTCAATTTCTTTTGTGGGTTCAACCCCAATCGCTCAATACATTTATGAAACCTCAGCTAAGAACGGCAAGCGGGTTCAGGCTCTTGGTGGAGCTAAGAACCACATGCTCGTTCTACCCGATGCAGATCTTGACCTGGTAGCTGACTCAGCGGTCAACGCGGGCTTCGGTTCCGCCGGTGAGCGCTGCATGGCAATCTCGGTAATCGTTGCCGTTGAACCGGTGGCCGATTCCCTGATAGCAAAAGTCAAGGAACGAATGGCCACCATCAAGGTTGGCGACGGTCGTCGCAACTGCGACATGGGACCACTTGTAACAAAGCAGCACCGCGACAAGGTCGCCTCGTACATTGAGATAGCAGAAAAAGATGGTGCTACGGTCGTGGTCGACGGGCGCGGAGTTGTTGCCGACGGAGCCCCTGGTGGTTTCTGGCTTGGTCCAACCCTGATTGATAAGGTGCCGACATCTTCCAAGGTCTACAAGGAAGAAATCTTCG
This sequence comes from Rhodoluna limnophila, assembly GCA_945862155.1. GTDB lineage: Bacteria > Actinomycetota > Actinomycetes > Actinomycetales > Microbacteriaceae > Rhodoluna > Rhodoluna limnophila_A. Next base: position 10,865 of record CAMAXJ010000023.1, on the reverse strand, counting down.
GGCCGGTGCTATCGGTAGTGCGCGTTCAAAGCTATGACGAAGGGCTAGATCTAATCAACTCCGGAGCCTTTGGAAACGGAACCGCAATATTCACAAACGACGGTGGAGCAGCTCGGAAGTTCCAGAACCAGGTGCAGGTTGGAATGATTGGAATCAATGTTCCGATTCCAGTTCCGGTTGCTCACTTTAGTTTCGGTGGCTGGAAGCATTCGCTGTTTGGTGACAGCCGCGCTCACGGTGAAGAGGGCTTCAGGTTCTTCACTCAGACCAAGGTCATTACCTCGAGATGGCTAGACCCAAGTCACGGCGGATTGAACCTGGGCTTCCCTCAAAACTAATGAGGATAGCTCTAACGGGATCAACCGGCTTCGTGGGCAGCAACGTTGCCAAGGTGCTGCAGTTGCGCGGCCACGAGGTAGTAGGTCTGGTTCGAACCAAAGCTTCGTTGCCCTGGGAAACAAAGTTGGTGGATTTCCAAAATCAAGACTCAATTCAGTCAGCACTAGAAAACATTGATGCTGTGGTTCATTGCGCCATCGCAAATGACTTCAACAAGTTGATGCAAGATCGACCATTTGCCTTTGATGCCTATGTGGGTATGACTTCAAGAGTGGTGCGGGCGGCAGTGGCAAGCGTAAGCAAGCCGATATTTATATCAAGCGACTGGGTGATGGATGGAACTTCACACCAAACTTTGGAAACCGACCCCGGTAATCCAGTTAACATCTACGGCTTTCTAAAGGCCATGGGGGAACAGGTAGTTCGAGATCTAGCACCTGATAGTGGAGCAACCTGTCGAATTGGTGGTGTTATGGGGTTTCATCAGCTAAAGGATGAGGGTCCAAGAAGCCAAGATGTTGGCTTTGGCTACTTCGTGACCACTTTGGTCAGGGAGCTCACAGCTAAAAAGCAGTTTGCCGTCTGGGGCGGAGACAAAGTGAACAAGATAGCAACACCTTCGTTAGCCGCTGAAATTGGCGCTCAGGTGTCTTTGATTGCAGAGAAAAACGCGGTTGGAACTTTTCACCTAGTGGGCGATGACGCTATTTCAAGAATGGATCTTGCCAAGATGGTGTGTGAAGTTTTTGAACTAGATACCAATTTGCTGATTGAAACCGATCCTCCCGTAGCGGAACTTTTCCCTGCACCGGTGCCGGTGGACACCTCGCTTTCAAATGCGGCAACTAAACAAGCTTTGGGCGTGGGGCCCACCAGCCTTAGAACTTTACTTATGGCTCTCAGGAAAGAGTACGAATCGGGCACACCCTCACCGGTGACCCTCGCGTAGGCGAACCTGCTTGGCTACGGGTTGAGCGTAGACTTCATATATCACTCAAGTGTTTGAGCATTTTTAGGAGATCAACTTGTCAAAGTGGTTTTACCCAAAGGGAGAGCTAACTTCTGGAGCCTGGGAGGTGTCGGTAAATGACTCAACTCCCAACTGGAAATACACCGGCTTGAAAATTGGAGACTTCACTAAGCAGCTAGCGTTTGAGATACCGGCCGATGGTTGGGAGCGAGCCATTTTGCCGCTTGAGGGAGAGTCGGTAACGGTTGAATACGAGGGTGCTGAAACTGGTTCGATCACCCTACGCGGTCGGCAGTCGGTGTTCCACGGACCAGCTGATTTCTTATTTCTACCAAGAGCCACCAAAGCACGCATCACCGGTTCTGGTCGATTTGCAGTGGCCGAAGCCCTAGCTAAGTCAGACAAGGCCGTACAGCTAACCAAGAAGGAAGATGTCTCGGTCCTGATTCGAGGGGTGGCTGGAGCCACTCGACAAATCCATGACTACGGAGGAGTTGACCTGCTGGATGCCAGCGCCATGGTGGTAGTTGAGGTCAATGTGCCATCAGGAAATCACTCCGGCATCCCACCTCACCGTCACGACAGGTACGTGGCCGGAGTGGAATCTAATCTCGAGGAGATCTATTACTTTGAGATGGCCGTCAATAGGCTTTTGCCAACTCCAAAGCAGTCTGACCCGGTTGGGTTCTTTAGGGTTTATGCCTCTGACGAAAGACCAATTGATCTAACTCTAGAAATTCGCAGTGGCGACGTGGCTCTTGTTCCTTACGGTTACCATGGCCCTGCATCGGCTATCCCACCATATGACATGTACTTCATGAACGTAATGGCTGGGCCCGATCCTGACCGTAGCTGGAACATTGTGGACGATCCCAAACACGCATTCTTTCGATCAAGCTGGGACTCGTTGAAGCCCGACAATCGACTTCCATACCGGGCTTAGGCTCAATGCATTAAACAAAAAGACCGGCCCCAAGAAATCGGGACCGGTTTTTTGTTTTAACGAATCTTAGGAGTTTTTGACCTGCTGAATTTCGTGAGTAAGTGCCTCAAGTTCAGCACCACCGGCCATGGCAACTGTTAGCTCATCAAGCTTGACGTTGCTGCGCATAAAGTCGTTGGTCATCTTGCCTCGGTTTAGAAGGTAGAAACGATCTCCCACCAAGTAGGCGTGGTGAGGGTTGTGAGTAATGAACACAACAGCCACACCTCTTTCCTTAGCTGCGAGAACATACTTTAGAACAATTCCCGACTGACGAACACCCAGAGCGGATGTTGGCTCGTCCAGGATTAGCACCTTGGCACCGAAGTAAACAGCTCTAGCAATTGCAACTGCCTGACGCTCACCACCGGAAAGAGTTCCAATTGGCTGCTCGGTGTCTCGAAGATCGATTCCCATCTCAAGAAGTTGCTGCTTGGCAAGCTGCTTCATCTTCTTGACGTTCAGCATGCGGAATGGACCCCAGCCTTTGGTTATTTCGTTACCCAAGAAGAAGTTTCTCCATACCGACATCATCGGAATGGTCGCTAGGTCCTGGTAAACGGTAGCAATTCCCTTGGCGATTGCATCACGTGGGGAACCAAAGTCAACCGGCTGACCATCCATCAAGAATTCACCAGCTGTTGCTTTGTGAACACCAGAAAGGGTCTTGATAAGAGTGGACTTACCAGCTCCGTTGTCACCAAGCACGCAGGTGACAGATCCAGCAGTGACCTCCATAGTTACGTCGGCCATAGCAATTACGCTTCCGAACTGCTTGGTGACGTTTCTTAGCTCTAGAGCAGCGGTCATTTCTTTCGTCCCTTCATTGCTCTCTTACTAACAACGCTGTTGATCAAAACAGCGGTGAACAAAATCAAACCTAGGAAAGTGAATGTCCAGTCTGAGTCCCAAAGTGCGTAAGGGATACCGATATAGGCCATTCCCATGATTGCTGCACCCAGTGTGGCTCCAATTGCAGAACCCATACCACCTGTGAGCAATGTGCCTCCAACAGCGGCTGCGATGATGTAGAAGAACTCAATTCCAACACCCTGGCCGGCCTGCATGCCCTTTAGGCGAAGAACGAACATGATGCCGACAAAAGCTGCGGCGACAGAGGTCATCATGAACAAGATGATCTTGGTTCTAATCACTGGCACTCCAGCGTTACGAGCAGCATTTGCATCGCCACCGGATGCAAAAATCCAGTTACCGAACTTGGTTCTAGTCAGGATCCAGGTTGCCAAGATGGTGAAGAAAATCCACCAAATGATTGAGACCTGAAAGTTAGCTCCACCAAATTCAATCTTGCTGGCAAACAACGCTTCTGCCTGTTCGAAGTTTGCAGCCTCATCGGTACCGCTAACTCGAACCGTTCCAGTGAACTGCTTGGTGACGGCTAGGTTAGCTCCGCGAAGAACAAAGAATGTAGCCAGGGTCACGATAAATGAAGGCAACCCGGTGGTCACTACTAACCAGCCGTTTAGAAGCCCGACTCCTGCGGCAAAGACCAGCACGATGAAAATGGAGGTCCAAATATCTAGACCGAGTTCCGTAACCAGCATTCCGGTCAGAAGGCCTGTGGTTCCAACCATCACACCGGTGGAAAGGTCAAACTCGCCACCGATCATTAAAAGTGCGACGAATACAGCAACGATTCCGATAGGAGCTGCGATGTCGGTCCAGCCGGAGATACCGCCAAGCTGTCCAAAGTTTGTTGTTGTGTCAACCGATGAAAACAGAGCAAAAATTGTCAGGGCTCCCATTAGGGCACCGAACTCTGGTCGCCTCAAGATAGTTGTAATGAAAGAAGTTTTTTGTACGCGTTCGTCTTTGACTGCGTTTGCCATAGCTGAGTCCTCGGTTTTCTATTTGTTTCACCTAGAAAACAGGTGGGCTAGAAAATCTTCTAGCCCACCTGCCTTTATGTTTCTATGATACGACTAGCGAGTACCGTTTCCAACTAGTGCAATAACCTTCTCGACGTTTGTTGAGTCAACAAAGCCAGGACCGGTGTACATAGGTAGACCTCCACCAAGGGTGTGACCGTTGGTTAGGTTTAGGTACAGCAAGGCAACCGATAGGTAACCCTGTGCGTACTGCTGCTGGTCAATCGCGAATGAGATTGTTCCAGCCTTGATAGCCTCAAGAGCCTCAGCTGACATGTCAACTGTTCCAATCATCATCTCGACGCCTAGGTCAGTCACGGCTGGCAAAACAGCCTTGGCTGCGATGTCAGCGTTCAATGCGAACACACCATCGTAGGTTGGGTCAGCTTCTAGAGCAGCCTTGATCTTTGCAGATGCAGCTGTTAGGTCAGCAAGACCGCCATCTAGGTTGAAGTTAACAACATTTCCGTGAGTGTCCTGTGCTCCTGCACAACGCTCCTCAAGACCAATGTTTGCTGCTTCCTGAAGTGGGCAAAGAATCTTCTTGATTCCGGCAGCCTTGAAGCGAAGTCCAGCTTCCTGACCTGCGATGAATTCATCCTGACCAACATGTGTGATTGCGCCAAGGTCTCTGAATACTGACGATCCGGAGTTCATGGTTACAGTAGGAATGCCAGCTGCTGCTGCTGCCAACATTGCGTCCTTGATTGCATCTGGGTCTGGTGCTGAAGCTGCGATTGCGTCACAGCCACCTGCGATACCAGCTTCGATTGTCTGAGCCTGCTTTGCAGAGTCGTTGGTTGAGCCCTGGTAGTCAACTGTGACACCTAGGTCTGTTCCAGCCTGCTCGGCACCCTTTTGTGCTACAGACCAGAAGCCTCCACCGTCACCGTGTGTGTAAACACAGATCTTGAAGTCGCTAGTTGGTGCTGCTGTTTCTGTTTCAGTTTCTGCTGCGGTTGTTGCACATCCAGTTAGTACTAACGCGGATACGGCAACAAGAGCAGCTAGCTTCTTGATGTTCATTGAGGTAACCTCTCGTTTTTTTGATATGTATACATACAATCGGGAATTCTCCCGACTCTCACCATTATGGCCCTTTGTAAGGACATAGATGCCTATGTCTCAGGAGCCGTTACCAAACAGAAACATAGGCCAGCAATCAAGTCGACAGTGGCTAGCGGGGCCGCGGAGGTAGAGCTTACAAACCCTAGTGCTTGTCACAGCGGACAAGCCCTTTGCTAGCGCTCCACAATCGTGAATTCAAAAGAGTAAAGGTCAGTCCGGTAGCAGTGCTGACCGCATTCGAGAGCCTCACCGGTGTTGTCAAAAACAGTTCGATCCATGGTCAGAACCGGCGAGTTCTTATCGATTTCTAAAAGACTCGCTTCTTCAGGGCTGGCACGTCGGGCCGCAATCTTTTGCTTTGCAACCTGAATGGCGGCGCCTTGGCTTCTAAGCCACTGATACAAACCAGTCCCGGCCAATTCTGTTTGGCTACTAAGTAAGTTTTCGTAGCGGGGGTGTATCCAATTTTGCATAACGGCCACCGGTGTCTTACCAGCCCCACGAACTCGGTGCAGGAAGATCACTTCCTCATTAATTGACACTCCCAAGCTCGCTGCAACCGATGGGCTCGCTTTTTGTTTTCTTAGCTCCAGAATTTTCGTAGTAGGTCTCTTACCCGATCGAAGCAGATCATCGTAGAGCGATGTTAGCTCTATGCCTCTTGTGACTTGACCGTGAACTACTTGAGTACCTAGACCACGACGTCTAACTAACAAACCCTGGTTCACAAGTTCTTCGATTGCACGACGAACTGTCGGCCGTGAAAGTGATAACCGTGCGCAAATTGAAACCTCGTTCTCAAGTCGGTCGCCCGGGGATAACCGACCTGACAAAATTGCCTGCTCAATTATTTTTGATAGTTGAAAATACAGCGGCACCGGAGAATTGCGATCCAAAGAGGAGAAGGCCTGGAGGGGAAGAATCATTTCAGTTTTTCTCACGCCGCATCCCTTCGACTGGCCCGACTATGTTAGAACAATAGCTCATCGGGCAAAGCTTGTTAGCTAGAGGGTGAATGCCCCACGGAATGCCTCAAGTGCTGAATCAGAGTCGGCGCTTGCCCAACCCTCTAAGCCGACAACGCCTCGATAGCCAAGCTCTGCAAGTTTTCTTGCCACAAACGGATAGTTGATCTCGCCGGTTCCCGGTTCCATGCGACCTGGCACATCAGCCACCTGTATCTCGCCAACCCAGGGAAGGCACACCTGAACTATTTCACTTAGATTTCCCTCATCAACTTGAGCGTGGTACAAATCCAGATTCATTCTTAGCCCTGGGCTGTTGACCATAGATACCAGCCGAAGGGTGTCCTTTGAACTCGCGAACGGGGTACCCGGATGATCAACTTTTAGATTCAAGTTTTCCAAAGTGAAAACGCGGTCATGCCTAACCCCAAGCTCAGCTATCCTCGCCAGAGTGTCTAGAGCGGTTGACCAGTCACTCTCGCTTACCGAGAGCCGTTTGTTTATGGCTTGGCCATTGGCATCAAGCCCGGTGCCGTGAAGATTTAGGTTCTGGCAACTGATTTCCTTGGATGCCTCGATGCTTTCAAGCGCGGTGGCCAAAAGGCGATCGATACCGCTTGCGTCGATCAAATCACCTTCTAGGTATCCAGTCATTGATTGAAAAGATGCCTTGGTAGCTGCCAGCTTAGATAAGTCTTTGTTCTTCCAGTTCCAGATTTCTACCAGGAACCCTTGCTCGTGTATGCGATTTACTCGATCAACAAAATCCAGTTCCAGGTAAAGCATTTCTGCCGAAGCAGCCAGTAAGAAGGGTTGAGTTTGCACTTTACGAATTAACCGTTGACCTCAGTTTTAGAAGTTTCGGGTTTGGTGATCGGGCTCAGTATCGCTGCAACAAGTAAGAACAACAAAGGGATCACGAAAGCTACAAACAAACCGTAAACCTGTCCCACGCTACCCAGTGCTGGACCGACGGTAATGGAAGAAATGTACACAACGGTGATAATCATGTTGATTCTTGCAGGAGCCATACGCTCATCGTCGCCCATGGCTGCAATCGACATTGGAAAGCCCATTGAGATTCCTAAGCCCCAAAGCACTAAGCCCAGCAGCGGCTGGTTGATTAGATCCTGGGCTATGAAAATGCCAACACCGCTTGAGCCAATCAACGCCGAGATCAAAATGGTGTTTGATCGTCCAATCGAGTCCACGACAAAACCTCCGAGCAAGCGCCCCACGGTAATAACGATCCAGAAAATACCGAAAAGTAAGGCCGCATCAGAACCCGAGTAGCCGGCTTGGGTTAGTGCGATCGGAACCCAGGTTCCTGCAGACATTTCAGCCATGATGAAGGAAAAGCCCACAACTGCAATCAGCAGACTGCGCTTTTCACGCCAAACCAGCTTGGCTTGCCCTTTTTTGGGCGATGCTCCGCTGTCAATCTCATCCCTGCGATCGGGAAGCAAGATACTGGCGGTCACAGAAACAGCCCCTACTAAAATCGCTGCAACAAAGTAGTGCAGCGGTAAAGCAATGCCTGCTCCAATCGCAAAGCTAGAAAACGCGGCACCACCGAGCATTCCAAGTCCGTAGGCACCATGAATTGCAGGGAAGATCGATCGTTTTGATTTCCGGTCAGCTGCGTTACCCTCGTAGTTTCCAACGAAGTCCTCGATTGCCATCGGCATACCCATAGACATCAATAGCAGGCTAGAAACCAACAGGAAGCCCAGTTCAATTGAGAATCCGATTCCCATCATGGCGGCCACAGCTATTGCGAAACCGAGAAAGGCAATCATTCTTGAGCCGTAGCTTTTTACCAGCATGCTGGCAAAAAAGATTCCCGCAAGCCCCCCTACTGCGTAGAGCATGGTGAAAACACCCATCTCAGCTGTGCTGAGGTTTAGAAGCGCCTGAACTTCTGGACCACGACTTACCCAGGTTGAAAACAAAAAAGCTCGGGCAAAAAAAAGGCCTGCCGAAGCAGTGGACCAAACGACAATAGGAGTTTTTCTGTTAGACAATTACTGAAGCCACCTATTCTTTTTCTTCGCAATCCCAAGATACAGCTTTTGCTACCTAGCTCTTTACTAGGCGCAGGGGTTTAGCGTGCTCATTACTTCACTCTAGCTATGGGCTAGCTTTACTTCTTACCTATGGCCTTTTTGGTTAGTGCGGTAATGGACCTGGTGTTTACCGGAGTGAGTTTGGTGAGAGCAAAAGATGTTGCCCACATCGAGCTATCGTCGAGCTTGGCGTTGGCGTCAAATCCCAATGTGCTGTATCTGGTGCCCCACTTGTCTGCGCTCTGGAAAAAGCAAATTAGTTTTCCATCGAGGTAGTAAGCCGGCATCGAGTACCAAGTCTTGGCTTCGATCTTAGGTTCCACGCCCATGATGATTTTGTGAAGTCCTTGGGCCAAAGCCCTATTGGCAGGCTTCATAAGTTTCCATTTGGCCTCGACCTCGGCCAGTCCCTTGATTCCCTTTTCTTGGGCCTTGAGTTCTTGGGCACGTTCTTTAATGGCGAGCTTCTCGGCAGCCGACATGGATCCGGCTTTGGCGGTTGATTTAGAGGAAGACTTTGCGGGCATGGCCTGCCTTTCCTTACGGTAACTACTCAATTTTAGTTGAAGATCGGCATTTCAACTTTTGATTGGGCACGTTGTCCCTAGATTGGTCAAAGCCTGCATCTAGGGTTGTGGATAAGTCTACAAATAGGAGGCACCAATTGGCCACGAATAAAGCAACGCCAAATCAAAGAATTAACGGTCTGCGCATTTACAACGTCGTTGCAGGTTCTTTGCACTTAGTGCAGGCAGTAGGACTTGGATATGTTTTAACTCTGCTTGATAACCAGATTCTGTTCCCGACCACAATTGATTACCCAACTGGCCCTCCGGGAGTTCCTGTTCCGCCAGAGCGAGTTGAGCTATTCGATGTCAACATCGGTGCAGGAGTAGTTGGATTCTTGCTGCTGTCAGCTTTTTTCCACTTCCTTATCTCTTCCGATAAGTTCTTCCCTCGCTATAAGGCAGGGCTAAAGCTAAAGCACAACTACTTCCGCTGGGTCGAGTATTCACTTTCCTCATCGGTGATGATCTGGTTGATTGCTCAGCTAACCGGAGTCTCTGACTTTGCCGCTTTGGTTGGAATCTTCTCGGTTAACGCATCGATGATCTTCTTTGGTGCGCTCCAAGAGAAGTATGAAAGCCCAGGCAACGGCCAGGGCTTACCATTTATCTTCGGTTCCATGACCGGAATCGTTCCTTGGCTAATTGTCGGCTTGTATACCTTGCAGCCTGGCGGCGAAAACGCGGCTGAAATTCCTGGATTCGTCTATGGAATCATCGTTGCGTTGTTTATCTTCTTTAACACCTTTGCCTTCAATCAGGCCTTCCAATACAAGAAAATTGGTCCTTGGAAAGACTACCTATTCGGTGAAGCTACCTACATCACCCTCAGCCTGGTAGCTAAGACCATCCTTGCTTGGCAGGTTTTCTCCGGAGCAATTATTCCGGCAATCGTCGGCTAACAAACCAAAGCTAAAAGCCCCGGCCAAAAGCGGCCGGGGCTTTTAGCTTGTTTGGAGATTCTCTTCTTAGAGGCTCAGTAGAACCAGGCTGGTTGCCATAACGGCCATGCCTGCGATAAGGCCATAGACAGTCAGGTGACCACGCGATGAGTTGCGAGCGGTTGGCAGCAGGGTGTCAATTGCAAGAAAGACCATGACTCCCGCGACCATGGCGAAGATGACCCCAAGCACAAAATCACTCAGGTAAGGCGCCAAGATGAGGTAGCCAATCACTGCTCCCACTGGTTCTGCAAGACCAGAAAGAAAACTCAGCCGGAAAGCTTTGATCTTGCTTTTGGTGGCGTAGTAAACCGGAACCGAAACCGCGATTCCCTCTGGGATGTTGTGCATCGCAACTGCGATAGCAAGTGCGATTCCAACTTCTGGATCGTCCAGAACAAGCAAAAATGTTGCAAGACCTTCTGGGAAGTTGTGGATGGCAATCGCCAGTGCAACAAAGACTCCCATCTGAAGAAGTCGCTTTTGCTCAATGCCGACACCTTCCTCGCTCTCATTAGGCTCGCTCATTAGTTCGACGCGAGTGTTCTCGTGGGGGTTTGCCCCCGAAGGAACAACTGCATCGATCAGCGCCATCAAGATCATGCCGCCGATTAGTGACGCGGCGGCAATCGCTGCGCTCTGGGTGGTGTCAACTTCAGAGGATATGTATTGGGTGGCTTTGGGAAGTATCTCGGCGAAGCTCAGATAGATCATCACTCCGGCTGAGAATCCCATCGATAAAGCAAAGAAGGCTTTGTTGGTGGTCTTGCTTAGAAAAGCAATTGCAGATCCGATACCGGTTGCAAGGCCTGCGAACAGCGTCACGGCAAATGCCAAAACGATTGCGCTGTCCACTTATGTGCCTTTCTTTAGGGGATGAAAAAACCGGCTAACAGCGTTAGCCGGCTGTTTCAAGTAATGCTATCTAGCTCTTGGTGCCGCACCCGCAGGTGTCTTTATTGCAGTTGCAATCCATGAGATTTCCTTTCTTAGAAGTCCCAGTCGTCATCGGTTGTAGCTTCGTGCTTACCGATCACGTAGGAGGAACCAGAGCCCGAGAAGAAGTCGTGGTTCTCGTC
>CAMAXJ010000022.1 GCA_945862155.1 Rhodoluna limnophila | reverse complement strand
TTCGAGATGCTGAAGTCGCTTTACGTTCTTCCTGAAGAAGCACAGGCTAAGGCCGCTGCCAAGGGAAGCCAAATGGTCAAGGGCAAGGCAAGAGCTATTCCTGTCAACGTTGATTTCAAGGTTGGCGAGTCCATCATGATCAAGGACGGGTCATTCGCAGGACTACCTGGAACCATCTCCGAGATCAAGCCAGAATCAGGCAAGCTCACCGTACTTGTTTCACTGTTCGAAAGAGAGACTCCAGTGGAGCTTGGTTTCGAGCAGGTCGGACCACTGAACTAAAGATTTATCAAACCTAGACAAAAAAGGAAAAGAAGAAATGGCACCCAAGAAGAAAGTCACCGGACTAATCAAGCTACAGATCCAGGCCGGAGCTGCTAACCCAGCCCCACCGATTGGACCTGCCTTGGGTCAACACGGTGTAAACATCATGGAGTTCTGCACCGCGTATAACAACGCGACCTCAGATCAGAAAGGTAACGTAATCCCGGTTGAAATCACCGTTTACGAAGACCGTTCCTTCACCTTCATCCTGAAGACTCCTCCAGCAGCCGAGCTAATCAAGAAGGCCGCTGGAATTGCGAAGGGTTCTGCAACCCCTCACACTGACAAGGTGGCTCACCTGTCCAAGGAGCAGCTAATAAAGATTGCTGAAACCAAGATGGCTGATCTAAACGCCAACGACGTAGAAGCAGCAGCAAAGATCATCGCAGGAACTGCTCGCTCAATGGGAATCACCGTAGACGCGTAAGCAAAAGCTTTACCAACCGCAACACAGCTCCAAACAGCAACAAAGCAACAAAGAACCAAATACAACTAAAGAAGTCGTGGGAGAACCAAGCGAGGTTCGTCTAACCACAACTGTGACCAGAAAAGGAATAACAGCTATGTCAAAACGCTCAAGGGCTTACATCGAAGCCGCAAGTAAAATAACCGAGGGTAAGTACTACCTTCCAGCCGAGGCCGTAGCCTTGGTTCGCGAGACCGGATCAAAGAAGTTTGACTCAACTATTGAAGTTGCCGTCAAGCTCGGAGTTGACCCTCGCAAAGCAGATCAGATGATTCGTGGAACAGTGTCGCTTCCTCACGGAACCGGTAAGACTGCCCGCGTTATCGTATTCGCAACCGGCCCAGCTGCTGACGCGGCCCGTGCTGCCGGAGCCGACGAAGTCGGTGGCGATGAGCTGATCGAGAAGGTAGCAGCCGGATGGGTTGATTTCGACTCAGCCGTTTCTACCCCAGAGCTAATGGGTAAGGTAGGTCGCCTTGGAAAAGTCCTAGGTCCTAGAAACCTAATGCCAAACCCAAAGACCGGTACCGTGACTCCAGATGTTGCCAAGGCTGTAACTGACATCAAGGGTGGAAAGATCGAGTTCCGTATCGACAAGCAGTCCAACCTACACTTCGTCATCGGTAAGGCTTCTTTCTCAGCTTCTCAGCTTGCTGAGAACCTAGGTACCGCACTGGATGAAATCCAGCGCCTAAAGCCTTCCAGCTCAAAGGGTAAGTACATTATCAAGGCTGCTGTCTCAACAACCTTCGGTCCTGGCATCTTGCTAGACACCACCGTTGCGAAGGTCTAGGTACAAAAAACCAAGCCAACACAAAGAGTTAAAAACCACCCGCTTCGGCGGGTGGTTTTTTCTTTATCAAAACAGAATTACCTAGCGGTCAGTATGACCCGGTCTCGAACATCATCAAGGTTTCCTATGTGAGCACCTGGCAGAGTCTTAACGTGCATGTTCGCATTTATCTTAAGAATGTATCCTCGCGCTTCTTCACCCCACGAGGTCGCCAAGAGGCGATCGGCAAGGGTGTCAATGTGCGTGGAACCCTGAGCGGTGATTGAAATCGCTTTGGGATTGGCTAGAACAAATTCTCGAATCTGGCGTTTCATGGGTCGGGTCAACTTGTGAGACCAGAACTTAAATCCGAAAACTAAGAGGCTTGTTTCTGTCTTCTCCGGTGAATACGCGGGCGTGGGTAGCTGAGGTGTGCTCAATTCAATCCTTAGTTTCTAGGCCCCCACCAATACTTCTTAGCTAACAATACGTGAAAATTTGCTCAAAAAGACCCAAAATGTTCGGTTTTCCTCACATTTTTACAAGGCAAATATTGAACAAGCTGGGCTCCGGATCGGGTGAAATCTCATGATTAGAGCCCTCAAATCCAGAGAATCAGTACAGGCTCGAGGCCCAACAGCGCCGGTTCTTCGCTAGCAAAGGGCCCTTGGTTTCTAGGAATTAGACTTGGCCCAGGGCAAAGCTGCCCGATCAATCATGTAAAGGAAAAGCTCAGATGTTTTCTGCAGCAGACGAAAAGCGCGTCTTGGATCTAGTTCCAAGAGGGATCTATATCAACGGAGCGTGGAAAGACGCTGCCGACAAAAAAACTTTAGATGTGATTGACCCGGCAACGGGCAAGACCCTAGTTGCAATCGCCGATGCCGCTCCAGCCGATGGCCTTGCGGCCATCGATGCAGCTGCCGCTGCCCAAGAGTCCTGGGCCAAGACAGCTCCTCGTGAGCGAGCAGAAATCTTAAGAGCTGCTTTTGAAAAGGTCACCGCCATGGCGGATGACTTTGCATTACTTATGTCATTAGAAATGGGTAAGCCCTTTGCTGAAGCCAAGGGAGAGGTAGCCTACGGAGCAGAGTTTCTGCGCTGGTTCTCAGAGGAAGCAGTAAGAGTTACCGGTCGCTACGGGACAGCACCTGATGGCAAAAACCGCATCATGGTTCTAAAGCGTCCGGTTGGACCTTCCTTGTTTATTACCCCGTGGAATTTCCCACTGGCCATGGCAACCCGCAAGATGGCACCTGCTATCGCAGCTGGCTGCACCATGGTGCTAAAGCCAGCAGCGCTAACACCACTTACTTCAATGTTGTTTGTGAAGGTGTTAGAAGACGTTGGTTTACCTAAGGGTGTAATCAACGTTATTCAAACCACCCGCGCAGGCGATGTCACAGGACCAATCATCAAAGATGAAAGACTGCGCAAGCTTTCTTTCACGGGTTCAACTGGTGTTGGAAGACGACTGATTGCCGACTCAGCGGATCGCGTCCTAAGAACCTCAATGGAACTTGGTGGCAACGCCCCATTCCTAGTGTTTGAAGATGCTGACCTAGACAAGGCAGTTGAAGGCGCAATGGCAGCCAAGCTTCGCAACATGGGAGAAGCCTGCACAGCAGCCAACAGGTTCATCGTCCACGAGTCAGTAGCTGCGCAGTTCTCCAAGAAGTTTGCCGAGAAGATGTCTGCACTGAAGGTTGCCCGTGGCACCGAAGACGGAGCCAACATCGGTCCTCTAATAGACGAAAAAAGCCGAGCTGGTGTTCACGCGCTTGTTGCTGATGCCGTTTCTAAAGGAGCCAAGGTTCTAACCGGTGGAGCAATTCCTTCCGGTGAAGGCTATTTCTACCCTCCAACTGTTTTGGCTGATGTTCCAGCCAATGCGGAAATACTCAAAGAAGAAATCTTTGGTCCGGTAGCACCGGTGATCACATTCAAGACTGAGGATGAGGCTGTGAAGCTAGCCAACTCAACCGAGTATGGTCTGATTGCCTACGCCTTTACTCAGAACTTAAACCGGGGCCTTCGCCTTGCTGAGCGCCTCGAGGTTGGAATGTTTGGTCTAAACGCAGGTGTGATTTCAAACCCCGCAGCTCCATTCGGAGGTGTCAAGGCCTCCGGCCTTGGCCGCGAAGGCGGCTTAGAAGGAATCGAAGAATACCTGGAAACTGTTTATGTCGGCATTGCTGACCCGATGGTTAGCTAACTAGAGAGACAATAGACAAGTGAATAAAACAATCCTGAGGTATTTATCCCTGCTCGTCGTATCTAGTTTGCTTCTTGCGGGATGTGCGGAGCCTCGAGGGGACAACTCGTCGCCAGCCGAACCAACACCGGAAGCCAAAGTCTTTGTCACTGCACCTTTGACAGGGCTCACTCTAGAAGAAGGTGCCGCGGGCACGGAAGTCTTTGCATCACCGTCGGTAGCGTGCAAGATCGACAACGTCGACGCAGCAAGACCTCAGTTCAATCTAAACAAGACCGACATCGTCTTTGTTGAGATGGTGGAATTCGGTCTCACAAGACTTGTTGCCGTTTGGCAATCACAACCGGTTGACCAAGCAGGCCCTGTTCGCTCAGTTCGACCAATGGATGCCGACATCACAGCCCCTCTTGCTGGAATTTTTTGCTTCTCCGGGGGACAACTTCCGTTTGTGAACGCGGTGAAAGACACCGGCCAGTACATGGCCAGTGAAACTACCGAGCAAGCAGACAACAAGGGAAGCTTCTCGAGACTTTCATCTCGGTCCGCACCACACAACGTGATGGTTGACATAGCTTTACTTCAGTCTCAGCACGTAGGTCACCTTAAGGCACCACAGGCGATGCTTCCAATGGTGGCCTTTGATCCAGAAACTGAAAGCTATGAAGCGCCTTCGACCGACATGGGCGAAGAAACTATCAGCTTCTTAGTTAAGTACCCACAAGCCGAAAGCGGTTGGAAAGCCGAAGGCAACTACTTCGTTAGATCTCAAGACGGCGATCAGCACATCGACGCAGCAAGTGACGAGATCATTCGTGCCACCAACGTCGTTGTGCTTCAGACCAAGACCGACAACTCCTTCAAGGACCCTAAATACGGACCGATTCCAAGAACTGTGATGATTGATTCTGGAATGGCTTGGGTGTTTAGCAACGGCAAGAAAGTCAAAGGAACCTGGTCAAAGACTTCTCAGAGCTCACCAATTCAGTTGATTGATGAAGCGGGTGCTCCAATCAAACTTGCAATTGGAAATACTTGGATTGAATTGATGGGCAAACCATCAAAAATCACAATTAAGGACCCTGAGCCAGCCACATCCGAAGACGAGTAGCAAAAAACTTTTAGTCTTCGAAAGGTTCTCTGCCTGGCGTTAGCTCCCACGCGATTTCTTTGATCTTGGATTTATCAATTAGCGGCGAGGGCCCCCCGGGCCCTGCGAAATCTTCAAAAACTTGGGCAACGATGAGCTTGGCAGCTTCTCCAGGAAAGGGTGCCGACGCCTCTAAAAGCCTTGTAATTGCTGGGGTTTTGGCCGGAAGGCCACTTTCACGGGCCTCAAAAATGGCAGCTTCGAGCTGATCAAAAGTTTTAACCCGAATTGAAGCATCGGCTGCAAGTTCTCCTATTTTTGTGAACTGCCAGTGACCTTCGTTTTCAAAAAAGATTGTTGGTTTGCCTGTGACCAATGGATACTCACCAAGGAATGAAATTCCATCGGTCACTAAAACATCAGTTGCTAAAAACAACTCTGCATAAGATCCATCTTCATCGACAGAAGTGTTATCTAGTTCATCCCAGTCACTTCTCCAAGAAGTAAGTTCTTCAACCAACAAAACTTTTCTGTCTGTAAGTGTTCCCCACAAAAACGGATGCGGTCGCAAAACAATTTGAATTTCGGGATTTGCTCTAGCGAAATCTAACATCTGATCTTTTATCTTTGAAAATGTTCCAAAGTTTAGCCAGTGAGGAGAATAGGAGTGGTGTGGTGCCCACACCATCTTGAATCCTTTGCCTTTGATAGGCCAACTAGCACTGCCTTCTTTAGCTTCTTTCCGCAAGTAATCAATTTTTGGTGATCCAAAAAAGTGAACATGAGAATTTCCACGGTCAGTTGATTCGTATGCATCCAAAACAAGTTTGTCTTGAGTGAAAACTAAAGAAGAAAGTTGATGAAGTCGTTGTTTAAACAAGTGCGTGGCGACAAGAGAACCTTGTTGACCACCACCTGGTTCATCATCAGGCTCATCAACCATCACAAGTGAGAAATATGGGATGTATGCAAGCCTTGTGAACTGAACCAGTTCATCAAATCTGACCGCAGGTTGGTAGTTTCGCTGCCAGGGGTAGTTCACGAACACATAATCTGGAGCTAAATCCTTCAAGACGGTCAAGCCATCACGGTTTGAGCTTTCCGAACCCCCAGTATTTAGCCGAATATGGGGGATGCCCAGGCCTTCGAAGAAGGCATGGGACTTGTCCTCCTGGGCATAGGCCAACTGCCCGGTTAGCTTCCTGGGCATCGAGACCACAATTGGCTCAAAACGGGGGTCTTTGGCCATGATTTGGTAGATCTCATCCAGGGCATCCCAAGCCTCGAAGTAAAGACCTAGAAATACGACTTTGATGGGCACCATCTACCTAAACCTAGCAAAGACCTAGGAAGGACCCCTTTTTGGGCCAATTTCAAGAATTTTCCCAAAAGGACACGATTTGGGGCCTCAAAACGTGGGGTTAGCTACCTGTTTCCAAAGTCCCCGTATAAGGGTGAAGTTATTCTGGAAAACTCCAAAATCCAAGGAAAACCGAAGTATCGATAAATACTTGTTTATACGCACAATAAAGAGGTAGAAACCCCTTGAATCTAAGGCTGAATAGGCCAATTCAAGGGGTTTATCCTTCTCTGGGTCTATTTATCGAGGCTTACCATTGCTGTGTGATCAACTTTGAGGCTTTTGCCTGATGCCAATAATCCCTATGTTCCCGCTGGGTTCGGTTCTGTTGCCAGCTATGCCGCTGCAGCTTCGGATCTTTGAGCCTCGGTATCTAAAGCTTTTGGGGGATTTGGTTGCTTCAGACAAGCCGGAATTTGGGGTGGTTCTTATCGAGCGGGGCCAAGAGGTTGGCGGCGGGGAAAAGCGGATGGAGATCGGCACCCTGGCATCGGTTTCCGAAATAGGGACTACTGATGATTTTCTAGGTCTGGAATCGGCGGGCTCAAGACGTTTTCGGGTCAATGCCTGGCTGCCAGATGATCCATATCCGATTGCCGACGTTGAGTTTTTGCCCGATCTGATTTGGGATGACTCACTGATGCCTGCTCGAGTTCATCTGGAAACAAAAGTTAGACAGCTACTTGCTTTTGTTAGTGAATTCGGTGATCTGCAGTTTGGTTCAGACACTTCCATTAGTGATGATACGATGGAATCTTGCTGGCAGCTAGCTGGCATTTTGCCCGTTGGGCCACTTGATCAAATTGACTTACTTGAGTCCCAATCAGCTGAAGAACTAATTTCCAGAACTTATGAGATGGCAGTGGCAGCCGAGAAAACTCTTCAGTCAATAATGGAGCAGCAGGGTAAAATTGACGATTCAAGTTTTTAGCAATGAGTTATCAACTGCAGCTTTCTAAACCTTAGGCGCGAAAACTCCAACACCTTTGCTCTTTGCTGCCTGCGCCAACTGGTTATCAGTCGTTGCGATTGAGCCCTTTACCTTTATCGCCTGGTGTAACACACAAGCATCTGGCATCTTGAGTGTTGTGGTGGCTCGAAGTGTTGCAAGCTTGCTTGCATCTGAGCCTTCAATGGGGGTGACCACCAAACCTAGTGCGCTAAATGTCTTTACGAATTTATCCAGCTTGCCATTTCGGGCTGGGTGAACCAGAGCCTCTGCTTGACTAAGGGCAGTCATCTGCAAATCAAAGCTTGCGGTGTCTCTAAACATTTCAAGAGCCCACTTGTGGTGAGGGTCACTGGATGACACCAGAGCGATTAGGGCACTGGCATCCAGAACTACTACTTCGGCCAATCCCCACCCAATTCTTGCTTCCAGTTAGCAGGCCAGGTGCCATCCATGGAACCGGCGAGCTTTTGGATTTGAGTCAATCTCTGGCTGGCTCTTTCAGCGCTTTCGCGCTCGATGGTAGTAATCCCCACCTCCAGAAGCTTTCTAAGCAGCAAGGTTCGTTGGCCGGCAAGCTCGGGCCAGATCTTCTCAGCCTGAGCAAAAGCTTCAGTTAGCTGGTCGGTCTCGGTGATCATGTGTCTTGCTCTGGTGGTTGGCATACAACAAGTGTAGCACTTTAGTCTTAGGTGCTACACCGACATCAAGGGGCACAAAAATCGGCGAGAATAAAGGTAGCTTTAGAGCAGTCTTGACCAGGAAACCCAAGTCAAATAAGGGAACTTACCTAAGGAGTATCGTGTCGCTAATTGGTGTCATTAAGGAACAACAAGCTGAGTCCAGGGTTGCCGCAACTCCGGAAACAGTCAAGGTTATTGTCTCCCTTGGCTACGAAGTGCTTGTTGAATCCGGTGCTGGCCTAAAAGCTTCCTTCCCAGATGCTGCCTACGTTGCTGCCGGAGCCAAGATCGGCTCCGCCGATGCAGCTTGGGGTGCAGATATTGTTCTAACAGTTAGCGCACCAGCAGATGCTGAAATCAAAAAGCTGAAAAAGAGTGCGGTACTGGTTGGAGTGTTAAGCCCGGCTCTAAAGCCTGAGCTTCTATCAGCACTAGCAGCGCAGGGAGTAACCGCGCTCGCCATGGACGCTGTCCCAAGAATTTCTCGTGCTCAGTCGATGGACGTACTTTCTTCAATGGCGAACATCGCAGGCTACCGAGCAGTAATTGAAGCAGCTCACGAATTCGGTCGCTTCTTCACAGGCCAAGTCACCGCAGCTGGAAAAGTTGCACCTGCCAAAGTTTTGGTTGCAGGAGCAGGGGTAGCCGGTCTTGCAGCAATTGGTTCGGCATCAAGCCTTGGTGCAATCGTTCGTGCAACAGATCCACGACCAGAGGTAGCCGACCAGGTCAAATCAATTGGTGGCGAATACCTTTTGGTTGAAGTCGAAGAGAAGATGGAATCTAGCGATGGCTACGCCAAGGAAACAGGCAAGGCCTACGACCAAAGAGCCGCTGAGATTTACTCAGAGCAGGCAGCCGATGTTGACATCATTATTACTACCGCACTTATCCCTGGACGACCTGCTCCAAAGCTAATCACCGCAGAAGACGTTGCCCTTATGAAGCCAGGCAGCGTCATTGTTGATATGGCAGCAGCCCAGGGCGGAAACGTAGCTGGATCGGTTGCCGGACAAAAAGTTGTCACCGCTAACGGTGTCACCATACTTGGCTACACAGATCTTCCTTCCCGCCTGCCAGCTCAGTCTTCCCAGCTTTATGGCACAAACCTTGTGAACCTGCTGAAGCTTCTGACCCCAGCTAAGGACGGCAAGGCCGTTATTGACTTTGAAGACGTCGTCCAGCGCTCGGTGACCGTGGTCCAAGATGGAGCCATTACCTGGCCACCGCCACCGGTTCAAGTCTCGGCTGCGCCCGTGGCTAAGGCAGAGCCGGTTGCTATGCCTGAGAAAAAGACCATGTCGCTTAGAACTCGTGCGGCATTGATTGCTGCCGGAATGGCTGCGTTGTTTGCCGTTGTTTCCTTGGCGCCAGCCCCACTGCCTCAGCACTTTTTGGTTCTGATGTTGTCTGTGGTGATTGGTTTCTATGTAATCGGTAAAGTCCACCACGCGCTTCACACCCCACTGATGTCCGTGACCAACGCCATCTCGGGAATTGTTGTGGTGGCAGCTATCTTGCAGATCAACGACACTAACTTGCTGGTCCAGATTCTTGCGGCTGTTGGTATTTTGCTTGCAAGCATCAACGTCTTCGGTGGCTTTGCCGTCACCTCTCGAATGCTCAAGATGTTCACGAGAGGAGACAAATAATGACCGCTCAAGCTTTAGCTAACGCCGCTTATGTTGTGGCAGCACTTTTGTTCGTTATGAGCCTTGCAGGCCTTAGCAAGCACGAAACCGGTAGAACCGGTATTCGCTACGGTATCGCCGGAATGGCAATCGCCATTGCGGTGACCGTTTGGCTATCTCTTTCTGGTTCCTGGACCGAGTCAACACTTCTTGGTGTTGGGCTTTTGGTTGCTGCATTGATTGTTGGAGCAGTAATTGGTCTATGGCGAGCAAAGGTAGTTGCCATGACTGGCATGCCAGAGCTAATTGCCCTCTTCCACAGCTTTGTTGGTCTTGCAGCTGTTTTGGTTGGTTGGAATGGAGCGCTTCACGCCAAGGAACTTTCGGCTGAGCTAGCCGGTGTTCACAGCGCTGAAGTATTCATCGGTGTCTTTATTGGAGCGGTGACCTTCACCGGTTCGATAGTTGCTTACTTGAAGCTCTCAGCCAAGATGAGCTCAAAGCCGCTGATTCTTCCTGGAAGAAACATCCTGAACCTTCTTGCTCTTCTGGGCTTTGTGGTTCTAACTGTTGCCTACGTAATCACCCCGGTTCTTGGTCTTCTGATTGCAGTGACCATTTTGGCTCTTGCCCTTGGATGGCACCTAGTTGCCTCCATCGGTGGAGGAGACATGCCAGTAGTTGTCTCGATGCTCAACAGCTACTCAGGTTGGGCAGCTGCGGCAACCGGTTTCTTGCTAGGTAATGACCTACTGATCGTGACTGGTGCCCTGGTTGGATCTTCCGGTGCTTACCTTTCTTACATCATGTGCCGCGCGATGAACCGAAGCTTTATCTCGGTTATCTTCGGAGGCTACGGTATCGAAGCTCCTTCCGAGTCAGACGAAGAAGTCGGAGAGCACACCGAGACTGACGCTGCGTCGGTAGCTGAGCTATTGAGCAACGCTAAGACCGTTGTGATCACGCCGGGCTACGGCATGGCGGTAGCTCAGGCTCAGTACCCGGTGGCAGAACTTGCCAAGAAGCTTCGCGAGAAGGGTGTCGAGGTTCGCTTCGGTATTCACCCGGTTGCTGGTCGTCTTCCAGGACACATGAACGTACTTCTAGCCGAAGCCAAGGTTCCATACGACATCGTGCTGGAAATGGATGAAATCAACGAAGATCTTGCCAGCACCAATGTGGTTTTGGTTATTGGAGCTAACGACACAGTGAACCCAGCTGCAACTGAGAACCCATCGAGCCCGATTGCCGGTATGCCGGTACTAAAGGTTTGGGAAGCTGAGAACGTGATTGTCTTCAAGAGATCGATGGCTTCAGGATACGCAGGAGTTGCAAACCCACTGTTCTATAAGCCAAATGCCAAGATGCTCTTTGGTGATGCCAAAGAAAAGGTCAACGACATTTTGAAGGCGCTTTAGGGCAACTGCTTGGATTTACTCCTACTTTGAGTCATCACCAGAAGACCAAAGCTCAAGGCGGCAACGGTCAAAAGAACAGCAAGCCCAGTCAGAGTCAGCGCACTTGGCGAAGCAAACGGCTCAGCTCTAAGCGACTGCCAGGTCACTAATCCAACAAAACCAAGCCAGGTAAGGTTGCCAACCAGGATCAGTGGAACGCGGTATGCAAGAGGTAGGAGCATAGATAGGGCTAGCAGAATTGCTGCCACCTGAATCGAGTGCAGTCCAAAGAAGTGCCCTACTCGCAAATCACCGGCAACTGTACTCCAGCCAAGAAATGGCAAACCAGGACCACCATCTGAAACTCCAACCGCGTGAGCTCCGGCTATCCCTTGGTAGTTAGCCAGTTGGGCGGCGGTTGGCCTAGTCATCAAGTATGCAAGCCCCATACCAACTGCAGTGTTGATGCTTCCTAGGGCAAGTGCCAACTTGAGATTGAACTCCTGCTGCTTTTGAAACAAGATCATCAAGCTGATGAAGATTGTTGAGAACAGCACAATTGAAATAAATGTTGCCATCAATGACCAGATAACAATTGCTGTTGGGGAAGAGACATTGAAGTGGCTAGTGGTTCCTAAAATCGCCATGGCCGAGATTAGAACCAATTCAACTGCGAGAGACACCGCGATAAACAAGCCCGCTACCTTTACCCAGCGAGCACCTTTGGTTATGAAGGAGCTGAGCCACGAGTAGGTAAATGAAAAGATAGCCGCAGAAATGAAAAACTTAATCGGCTTTTCCCAAACAGATACGCCGAGTAGTTCCCTGGTGTCAAGAATCCAAAAGGGGACTAGCACGAGCACTCCGATAACTGAAATCACCGCCAACCAAAATAGAGATTTTGTGTTCTTTAGGCGGGGTAGGTCAAATAGTTTCT
Organism: Rhodoluna limnophila; assembly: GCA_945862155.1. Classification (GTDB taxonomy): domain Bacteria; phylum Actinomycetota; class Actinomycetes; order Actinomycetales; family Microbacteriaceae; genus Rhodoluna; species Rhodoluna limnophila_A. The sequence goes on along the minus strand of CAMAXJ010000022.1, from coordinate 7,830 downwards.
CAGGCTGCATTTCTGGACTCCGCATTCTTGATTAGTTGTGTCTTTATCTGTGTCAATGTCTTGTCAAGTTTTTCTAAATCAACAGAAGAACCTCCATCGAAAAGAATCCTGAACTCTTTCTCCAAAAAATCTGCAGACTGGGTGGTTAACAGTTCTCCCTTACGGGTGAGCTCTAAGGACAGATTTTTTTCGTTTCCGGACACCCTAGAGACCCTCACGAGGTTACGTTCTTGAAACCACGAGAGCCTCTGGCTAACTGCCGCTCGAGAAACACCCAGACACTCAGCTAGATAACTAGGTGTCGGTTTGTCCTGGCTCATGAGGGTTACCAGAAAGAGAAACTGGCTGTAGGTCAGTTCAAAATTTGCCCTAAGCAGCCGATCCGCAGTGGAGTTCAGGACATAGACAAGCTCGTTCAGGGTAAAGGTTATGCGACTTCTATTCATGCGGCTTAGTTAACTACTTAACAACCAGATTGTCAAGTAGTTAACATTAGCCTCAGTAATTCGAGTCTTTCCGGGAAATAGACAACCCCGCCTAATCCTGGGATTGACGGGGTTGGAGTTGCTCTGGCGGAGAATGGGGGATTCGAACTAAGCCCTTTGAGTCTTCTTTTCCTGCAGGGCAAACCAGAATAGATAAGCAGCAATCGACAGCTCAAAAACTGCCCCTGCAACAGGGATCATCCAGTGACCCATGAGCAATGCCGTTTCGTGTGAAATTTGCTCTCGAGGTAGGAAATGCCATAGGGCATGGAAAGCCCAAGCTCCAGCCCAAATGAATGGCGACTTCCTGAAACCCAAAACCGCCACCAGCCCCATCAGTCCAAAGATGGCTATTTCCAACGCTTCACCTGAATGGGCAAAAGTCATTCCCGTCCAAGCGGTCAAAACCGCCCAAAAAATCTTCTGACCTTCTCTCGGAAGCCACAGAGTGCTAAGAATCAAAGCTAATGCAACAGGTGCAGCAACCCAAGTGGAGTAAGACTCCATCGAAACCGTTCCGACGACAAGAATCTGGGTGATGATAACCGCCAGCATAATCAGTGCTGCAGTTGTTCGGCCCAAACCAGTCGAGAACATCTTTGAATTGGTTTTGAGCTCAACCTTGGCTTTATCAAAAAACTTAGCTCGAATTCTAAAAATAAGATAAACGCCAATTACTAGGTCGTAAATAAGACAGGCAAGTGGAAGGTCATGTTGATGCTCAGGAAGGTCTCTAGGAACCAAGTCCCAAAGAGGGTGGATCATCCAGATTCCAGCAATGAACCAAGGAGACCAAAAAACTCCAGCTATTGACGCAACCACAACAACAACAACAAGAGCAACGTATTCAATATCTGATGTGCCAAGGTAAACTCCAGAAAGAAGCCAGACCGTTGCCACAGCCCAACCAATGAGTTGAACCCTAGCTGGCAACCAATAAAACAAGAGAACAAGCAATACGCCCAGAGGGAATGCTGCCGGGATCAAGATTCCCAGCTGAGTGCCAATTCCAATGAGGTAGCTAAACCCAACAGTTACTGCGCCGACATAAATGGTCATTAAAGACACGGAGAGGTCTTTACGATTTAACATCAAATTTCCTAATTTCTATCTAGGAACTATTTTAGTGGGGCACAAAATTCTTAAATTCAACTCATCTATTGCACATAGAACTGCACAACCAGCAAAAAGTCCCTCAATAAACGCCCCTACTGAGGCTCCAAATCAAGGGAATCGCTGGCGGAGAATGGGGGATTCGAACTAACCCAATCCGGTTCCTGAATTGGACACTTCAGTTCTCGAGTCTTATCTTGGAGAGGGAGGTTCTTGATGAGGATTGCTGTCGCCGGTGGGGCTGGACTAGTGGGTAAGTTCGCCGTCACGGCTGCCGAAAACCGAGGACACAAAGTTGTCTCGATTTCCCGAAGAAATGGCATTGATTTGATTTCTGGCGAGGGTTTGATAGAGGCTCTCAATGGCGTGGATGTAGTTATCGACGTAACCAACAAAACTACGCTGAGTGCCAGAGCTGCACGAAAGTTCTTTTCAACTGTCACAGACAACCTCTTAAGCGCAGAGGCGCAGACCGGGGTGAAACATCACGTGGCTTTATCAATCGTTGGTATCGATGAGATTGACGACGGCTACTACGCGGGGAAACTCGAACAAGAGCGAACCATCGATAGAGGAACAGTCCCATACACCATTGCTAGATCCTCCCAATTTCATGAGTTCGTGACCCAGCAACTGCAAAGTATGCCTGGACCAATTGCGCTTCTTCCAAAATGCCTTATGCGACCAGTGGCGGCAAGGGAGGTGGGGCAACACCTAGTGGATATCGCAGAAGGAAAACCACTTAAGCGCGCAACGGATTTGGTTGGTCCAAGAAATGAAGTTTTAGCTGATCTGGCTCGAAGGCAGATCGCTTTCGACGTCTTGAAGAAGTTGGTCCTAGAGTTTCCGCTTCCGGGGATTTTTGGAAGAGGCATGGCTTCAGGCGATTTGCGTGGCAAGGGCGAAACGCTTGTGGGAAAAACCACTTTTGGTGACTGGCTGGAAAGTCACGACCATCAAAATCCCCACCAATAATGTCACGTCAGACCTTGCTTGGCTCTGTCAATTGCACAGGCAACTGCACAACTAGCAAAAAGTCCCTCGATAAACGCCCCTACTGAGGCTCTAACTCAAGGGAGTTGCTGGCGGAGAATGCTTGATTCGCACTACCACCCTCTCGCCCGCCTAAATACTGTGGTTAGGGTTTAAGAAATTGCTTTCTACGCCATCTTTCTACGCCATTGGTGAGGCAATTGACGCTGATGCGTGTTTTGGTTAAATTGTCAGTATGAGTGCAATCGAAGTCATGGGTCTAACTAAGAGGTATAAAGACTTTCAGGCTGTCGACGACGTAAGTTTTAGTGTCTCCAGGGGCGAGACCTTCGTTCTTCTCGGTCCTAACGGGGCTGGAAAGACAACAACGATAGAGATACTGGAGGGCTTTCGCACCAGAACATCTGGAGAAGTAAAAGTTCTCGGTCAGGATCCACAAAGAGCCAGCCGTGCGTTCCGGGCTCGAATTGGAATAGTTCAACAATCCGCTGGTGACCTTGGTCGGCTTTCTGTCCGAGACACAATCACACACTTTGCCAGCCTTTACCCAAACCCCAGAAAAGTCGAAGAAGTTATCGAGGCAGTTGGGCTGCACGGTAAGGCTTCAGAGCCTATAAAGAAGCTCTCTGGCGGTCAGCAGCACAGAGTAGATGTTGCGTTGGGGTTGATCGGAAATCCCGAGGTTTTGTTTTTAGACGAACCAACAACTGGCTTTGACCCAGAAGTTAGGAGAGCTTTTTGGGAGGTTATTCGTGGTCTGCAGCAGGAGGGAATGACAATTATGCTGACCACTCATTACCTAGACGAAGCCGAGGAGCTTGGACACAGGGGCGGAGTTATTGTCGATGGAAAGCTTGTTGCCCTTGGTAAAATTTCCGAGATCGGTGGTCGGGAGAGTCGCAAACCTGAGGTCTCTTGGGTGGAGGCTGGGGTGCAACGCATCGAGCGCACCGATGACCCGACTTTGTTTATTGGCGAGCTCTCAAAAAGAATTGGATCAGCACCAGAAAACCTTCAGGTCAAGGTACCGAATCTCGAGCAGGTTTACCTTCAGCTAATTGCTGACCATCGAAACGGAGTGACGATTGAAGACTGAGCTACCTTCCATTCTTGGCGTTGGCATAAGGAGAATTGGTTACGAGCTAAAGAGCTACATCAGAACACCTGACGCTGTCTTTTTCAATTTTTTCTTCCCTCTGATGATGCTGTTTATTTTCACTGCTGCATTTTCAAACCTTGAAATTGATGTACCCGGAGCCGGAAGAGTTCTAACTTCTGCAGATGTGTACCTGCCAGCAATGTTGGCTATGGGAGTTTTGGTTTCGGGAACTCAGAACTTGGGTATTGATATGGCTATTGAAAAGCACGACGGAACTTTGCGGAGACTTTCTGGCTCGCCAATTTCCCCTGTTTCTTACTTCATCGGAAAATTCGGTCAGGTTTTCGTCTCCGCGACCCTGCAGGCAGTAGCGATTGTGCTCACGGCACGCTTTGTTTTTGGAGCTTACCTTCCTGAGACTATAGAGCTTTGGCTCACCTTTGCCTGGGTGTTCTACTTGGGTCTCTTGGCATCGAGTATTTTGGGAATCGCAATTAGCGCCCTTCCAAGGAGTGCCAAGAGTGCCAATGCCGTGATATTGCCTCCAATTCTTATTCTTCAATTCATTTCAGGGATTTATCTGTCGTTTACAACTCTTCCTGAATGGCTACAAAACTTTGCGAGTGTGTTTCCCGTGAAATGGATTGGGCAGGGATTCAGAGCGGTGTTCTACCCCGACCAATTCAAGTCCGTTGAGCTTGGTGGTGACTGGTTTCTAGATCAAGTAGCGATTGCAATTACTATCTGGGTTGCCCTTGGAGTGGTCTTCACGTTGCTCACGTTTAGATGGGTAAAAAAGTCCTAATTAGCTCGCAAGCGGAATACTCCGAATACAATCGGGCGACATTGCACATACAACTGCACAAGCAGCAAAAACTCCCTTGATAAACGCCCCTAATGAGGCTCTAAATCAAGGGAGTTACTGGCGGAGAATGGGGGATTCGAACCCCCGAGGGCTTTCACCCAACACGCTTTCCAAGCGTGCGCCATAGGCCACTAGGCGAATTCTCCAGGTGTTTTTTCGGTAGATAACCATACGAGTTTAGCCCGAAACAGGCCCGCCAGTTTCGGGGGATAGCGGGCCTAAAGGTCAATGAATCATTGAGGGTTACAAGGAATGTTCACCTTGTGTTAACCAAGGACTCAACTGCCCGACACCCCAAGGCCCGAGTATCTAGGCATGGCCGAAACTTCCTCACCTGCACCGGTAAGGCGCGCACTCAGAGTCAAGCCAGCAACCAGAGAAGACAAGATCTTTTTCGGAGTTTCCGCGGCTGCAGGCTACTCATCACTGGTCTTTATTGTTTTGATCCTGATATTCCTTGGCGTTCAAGCTTGGCCCACTTTTGTTGAACAGGGAGTTTTTGAGTTCGTTTTTGGAACCGGATGGTCAAGCAACGATGTTCAATACAGCATCGGTCCAATGCTTTGGGGTTCGGTGTTAGTTGCAGCCCTTGGAGTTGCTATGGCTGTGCCAATGGCAATTTCGATTGCATATTTTATTGAGTTCATGGCAACCCCGCGTATTGCTAGAGCTGCAACTTTGTTTGTTGATCTTCTAGCTGCGATCCCCTCGGTAATTATCGGCCTCTGGGGATTGACAATTTTTAGCTCGGTGGGCGCCGAATGGGGTGAGATGATTAGCAATACCCTAGGTTTCATTCCCATCTTCTCTAACGAGGCGGGCTCATTCCTTAGAACACCATTTATCGCCGGTGTCGTTATTGCAGTAATGATTGTCCCAATCATTTCCTCGGTGACTAGGGAAATTTTTAGCCAGATCGACGGAGACCTAATCAAGGCTTCTATTGCCTTGGGAGGCAATAGAGAGTCAACTTTCAGGAAGATTATCTTGCCTGTGTCAGCAAGCGGTATCACTGGTGGAGTATTGCTGGGACTAGGCCGCGCTCTCGGCGAAACAGTGGCAATCTTCTTCGTGCTGAACTTGATCTACGACCAGTTCAATTGGTTCGCGATTCTCGAGCCAGCCGGTGGTGCGATTGCATCTTTGATTCTTTCAAAATTCGGAGAAGCGAGCCCTTCTGAGGTTAGCGCTCTTCTGGCTGCTGGAGTTGTGTTATTCATACTCACACTGATTATCAACTCAATTGCTGCCTTCATCGTCGCCAAAGCGCAGCCTTGGAACAATCGATGAACCTCGAGCCGGTAGCAAGACCAAAGTCCGCTGAGCCGTGGGCTCGGACAACGAATCGCGCCAGGGCGCTTCAGGTTCTGGGAAGCATAATCCCAATTGCTGTTGCAGCTGCGTCGTGGCTACTCGGTGGCGTGGACCTAATCGTCGCTGTTATTTTCATTCTCCTGCCGCTACTTTTGGTTTCAATCGGGGTCGTGGGCTTTATCCTCAAAGGCAAGCGTGGTGCTCCGGACGCAGCGTTGATTGTCGTGACGATTTTCCTCGGAACTTTTGTAATGGTGCTGTTGATGTCTGTGGTTTGGTCATTGATTGAGGCCGGATTCTCAGCTCTTAGCCCGCACTTTATTTACCAGAACAACCGCTATGTGACTCCAACCGATCCGCTCGAATTCGGTGGAGTTGGACACGCCATCGTCGGAACTTTACTTGTTGTTAGCCTGAGCACACTCATTACCGTTCCACTTGGAGTGGCAACCGGAGTGTATTTGACTGAGACGCGCTCCAAGGGACGCGGATTTGTCCGAGTAATCATCCAGGCAATGGCTGGCTTGCCATCGGTAGTAGCTGGACTGTTTATCTACTCGATGTTCATTGTCACCGGCGTCTCTCAATACGCTGGGTGGCTAGGTGCCCTGGCCCTAGTGCCGCTTATGCTGCCAACGGTTGCGAGAGTGACCGAGGAGTCTTTGAAGCTCGTTCCGCAGGAACTGCGAAATGGCGCCCTGGGACTCGGGGCATCATCTTGGAAAGCGTTTTTCCAGGTAACACTCCCCGCGGCTAGATCGGGCGTTGTGACAGCCATCCTGCTGGGTGTATCCCGCGTTGTCGGAGAAACAGCACCGTTGCTTCTGACTGTTTTCCCAATCGCGGAGACCAACTGGAACGTTTTCAATGGAGGAATGGCAACTCTACCCACTTACATCTACAGATTTGTGAACCTTGGATTCGATACGGCTATTGCCAGAGCCTGGGGAGCAGCTTTGGTTCTGATGATCCTGGTTGGAATCCTGTTTGGTTTGGCACGATTTGTTTCAAGACCTAAGTCACTGAAGAAAAAGAAGGTAAAGCGATGAAGAAATTATCTCTAGACACTTTTCACCTAGAGGCCAGAGACATCAACGTCTGGTTTGGTGAAAGGCATGTTCTAAAGGACGTCAATCTTCAGTTCCCAAGCAACCAGGTGACGGCCCTGATCGGCCCGTCCGGTTGTGGCAAGTCCACGTTCATCCGCACCCTAAACCGAATGCACGAGCTAATCCCAACAGCTGGTCTTGCCGGTTCCGTTTTGCTAGACGGCGAAGACATTTATGACGACTCGGTGGACCCAAGCCAGGTACGCCTAAAGGTCGGAATGGTTTTTCAGAAGCCAAACCCTTTCCCAACCATGTCAATTAGGGAAAACGTGATTTCAGGCTTGAAGTTATCTGGCCGTAAGAACCAGATCTCTGATGACCTAGTTGAGGACTCCCTGAAGCGTGCTTCGATGTGGAATGAGGCTAAGGATCGCCTCGATGAACCTGCCCTTTCGCTTTCCGGCGGTCAGCAGCAGCGCCTTTGTATAGCTAGGTCACTAGCCATGAACCCAGAGGTAATCCTGATGGACGAGCCTTGCTCAGCCTTGGACCCAGGTTCAACCCGACGTATTGAGCAGACCATTTTGGAGCTCAAGGAGACCATGAGCATCGTGATTGTGACTCACAACATGCAGCAGGCTCAGCGAGTAGCTGACAAGACCGCCTTCTTTTTGGCTGACGACAATCAGCCAGGTTACGTCGTTGAGTTTGGGGACACCCAGCAGATCTTCAACCAGCCGGTAGATGCCCGCACCAATGACTACGTAAACGGCCACTTTGGCTAACCAATTGTTAACCTTCAATTCCCCTGGAGTTGAGATGGTAAACACCCCCGCTTCACCCCGAAATGCTCGACTTGGGATATCTCAAGTTGAGAAACAAGATAAATCAAGGAGAAAAATGCGCAAGATT
>CAMAXJ010000021.1 GCA_945862155.1 Rhodoluna limnophila | reverse complement strand
AGGCTTTGGAGCACCTACGAACCATTGAACTTCGGCAGGCAATCGAGTCACTCTCTCCGAATTTGGATGACGCAGATCTATCAGAATCGCTTGCAAACTTGGTTTCCAACTCTCACCCTGACCTCGCGCTCGAACTAGATATTCCACCGGAGATTGAAGTGCTTTCTAGAGACCAAAAGATGGCCCTCTACAAAGTTGCTGAGCAGGCCATCCTTAATTCTCAGATTCATGGCAAGAGCACTCGTGTTTGGGTCAGGGCAATTCAGACCCCTTCGAAACATTGGGTGTTCACGGTCTCCGATGACGGATTGGGTTCAAGCGCACAAAGCAACAAACCAGGCCTAGGCACAGCAGTCATCGACTCTTGGCTTCGAGTTCTTGGCGGATCCAAAGAGATTCGAAACTCTGATGTGGGCTATGAACTAGAAGTCACGTTTAAGGCTTAAAGCAAAAACCCACCCGTGGAGGGGTGGGTTTTCGTGGCTAGTGAGGGATTCGAACCCCCGAAGGCTGAGCCAGCTGATTTACAGTCAGTTCCCTTTGGCCGCTTGGGTAACTAGCCATGCGTTTTTGATTCCGGCGCCCTAAAAGAATACCAATATTTTGAGCATGGCCCACACCCCGCATAAAGAAGTTGGCGCTTGATAGCCCTTATAAACTATCTGCATGGCTGATTCCTCATTCGATATCGTAAGCAAAGTTGACCCGCAAGAAATTGCGAACGCCCTGAACCAGGCTTCCAAGGAGGTCGAGCAACGCTACGACTTCAAGGGTGTTGGCGCCTCTATTGAGGAATCCGGCGACAAGATCCTGATTAAGGCAAACAGCGAAGAGCGCGCTAAGGCCGTTCTTGATGTTTTTCAGTCAAAGCTAGTAAAGCGTGGCATCTCTTTGAAGAGTTTGGATGATGGAAAGCCATTTGCCTCAGGTAAAGAATTTCGCATCGAATGCAAAATCAAAGAAGGCATCTCTCAGGAGCACGCCAAGAAAATCAACAAAATCATTCGCGATGAAGGTCCAAACGGCGTGAAGTCTCAAATTCAAGGAGATGAGCTTCGCGTTAGCAGCAAATCTCGCGATGATCTTCAGGAGATTCAGTCACTACTTAAGGGCAAAGACTTAGAAGTCGACGTTCAGTTTGTGAACTACCGCTAGTCAAGACCTAGAGGTCATCAACAACAGTAATTGGCCCGGTAAGCGGGAAGGCGTTATTGACAGCCTCTTTGCGCTTGGAGCTCTTTGCAACTCTTCCAGCCAAAACACCAGCGATGAACATCAGAGCCACGGGCAAGATAAATGCCAAATCCAAACCGATACCTTGGGCCAAAGCTCCCATAAAGATCTTTGCTCCGATAACGGCGACAGCGTTAACCATTGACATTCGAGAAAGTGCTTGGGAGGTAGTTAGTCCTGAGACGTGCCCAGCAGCCCCGAAGAACGATGGAACCATCGGAGCCAAGCCAAAGCCCGTGATTGCCCAGAACAGCGACAGAACAACCAAAGCCAGAATTGGGCTGGTTGAAACTAGTGGCGGGGCAAGGAGTATTCCAAGCAACATGGATACCGCTCCGAAGATGCCTCCCCACTTCGAAAGATCACTGATGTGATACTTCTTGGTAACTCGCCCAATAAGCAAACGTCCAATGATCATGGCAAGTGTGAATGAAGCAAATGGAATTGCTCCCAGGGTTGGGTTCAGAAGCATGATTTGCTTAGCAAACACCGCCGACCAGTCCATCATCACAAGCTCCGGGAAAACACCCGCAAAGAACCCGGCGCCAAGCAACCAAAGCTGAGTTGGAGATTTGAAGAACGGAACTTTTCTAGAAGCTTGTCTTTCCTCGTGGTGGCCATCTTCTGAAGGCGCCAGCATCTTGCGAACGGAAACTTCGAAGGCAACAAGTGCCAATGCGCCAACCAAGATCAGGTGCAACTGCAGTGACATAAAGCTTGCAAGAACACCTGAAACCGCAGCGCTGATTCCAGCACCGATACTCCAGGCTGCGTGAAACTTGCCCAAGATAACTTGCTTGACTTTTTTTTGTAGCATCACTGACTGAGCGTTCACAGCGATGTTGAAAAAGCTCATGCTAAACATCATCAGAGCGTGGAACAGGAAATACATCCAACCATTAGTTGCAAAACCAAGACTTATAGTTGCAAGCACAATCATCACGCTCGAGATGCGAACAATCGGCCTAGTTCCAAATTTTCCAATCAAGCGGTTGGTTATAAGAAGTGGTACCAGAGAACCAAGACCGGCAAGACCGATGATCAATCCCCAAACCGCAAACGAAACTCCGATTTGGTCGATGATTTCTGGAATGCGTGGAAGATAAGTAATTGCTAGAAAACCCTGAATGAAAAAAGCAGAAGCTAGAGCGAACTGGGCGCTTTTTGATTTGGCTGATGATAATGGCACTTAGGACCCCACTCCTTTGGCAACTGACATGAAATCTTCACGTTCGACTAATTTGATTCTCTCTCGTGACTGAGCAACACCAAGGCGTTTTTCTTCCGCGTCGATTTTTAGCCACTCTGGCCAGCCAACATAATCAACGCCGCGGCTTTCCATCAGAGCAACGATTGCCGCTTCGTCTGGTGCAGTTGGTTTCCACCAAGTTGGCTTATCGGCGATGACTTGCGCGATGGTTTCAATCGCGTCGGATTTAGTGTGACCAATAAGGCCAACTGGTCCGCGCTTAATCCAACCGGTTGCATAGACACCTTCGATGTGCTTGCCCGATGAATCAAGTACTCGACCCTTATAGTTTGGGATCACACCAGTCTTGGCATCAAATGGGATTTCGTTTAGCTCTGACCCGAAGTATCCAACGGCACGGTAGATGGCCTGGATCGGGATCTCGCGGAATTCGCCGGTGGGAACAGCTCCCCCCTTGCCATCTAGCTTGGTGCGCTCAATCTTTAGGGCTTTGACCTTGCCTCTCTCGCCGATAACTTCAACAGGAGATGAGAAAAAGTGCAGGTGCAATCTTCTGGCCGCTCCAGTTTGTTTCTTATCGCGCAGATCTTCAAGGGTTTTAACCATCACGCGGGTTTGGTTGTTTGATTCGATCTGCTTGTTTGAGCCTTCGTCATACTGGAAATCTTCATCGTGAACGATGGTGTCCACTCCATCAACGTGAACTGCTTCTCTAAGTTCAAGAGGAGAAAACTTAACTTGAGCTGGGCCCCGACGACCAAAGACGTGAACATCAGTTGCCTTTGATGCGAGGAGGCCTTTGTAGACGTTTTCCGGAATGTCCGTTGCCAGCATCTTAGAAGGCGACTTGACGAGCACTCTTGCAACATCGAGTGCGACGTTGCCGTTTCCAATAACGGCAATTTCCTTGGCGCTTAGATCCCAAGTTCTTGGGAAATCCGGGTGAGCGTCATACCAGTTAACAAATGCGGCGGCACCGAAGGAACCATCCAATTCGATGCCTGGGATCTTCAGGTCAGCATCTTCAATTGCACCGGTTGAAAAGATCACGGCGTTGTAATGCTTTTTTAGATCCTCGAGGGTTATGTCTTTCCCATAGGTGACGTTTCCGAAGAAGCGAATATCCCCGCGGTCCAATACTTCGTAAAGGGCTTTGATGATGCCCTTGATTCTCGGGTGATCGGGAGCAACACCGTAGCGAACCAAACCGTAAGGGGCTGGGAGTAAATCAAAAAGGTCAATCGATACGTCGAAGTCACGAAGTTCAGATTTGATAAGCAAATCTGCTGCATAGATACCCGCAGGTCCCGCGCCAACTATTGCCAGCCTTAGCTTCGACATTTTTTGATTCTTATCCTTAGATCTTTTAGTTTTGACGCTCGATTACCGCATCAGCAAAGTTTTTCAGAGCTTCACGAACAGCTCCGGCAGGCAAGTCTTCTAGTGCTGCAATTGCCTGATCTGCCCATCGCTTAGCTTCCTGGAAAGCACGCTCGGTTGCTGGGTGCTTTCTCATTTGCTCTAGTACATCATTTAACGCGGCATCATCTTCGAGCCCGCCGTCAATTATCTCAACAAGCTTGGCCGATGCTGGATCATGCTGGGCATCCTGCCTCAAATAAAGCACCGGAAGCGTTGGAACTCCCGCCCGCAGGTCAGTTCCAGGAGTCTTGCCTGAAGTTTTGCCATCCGAGTAAATGTCGATGACGTCATCGATGAGCTGGAAGGCAACACCGATTGCCTCGCCGTACTTTCTTACCGGCTCGCGAAGTGCCTGGTCGGCACCGGAGAACAAAACTCCCAATTCGGCTGAGGCTGAAATCAAAGATCCAGTTTTGTCAGAAAGGACACTCAAGTAGTGCTCGATGACATCTTGACCTTCAGCTGGTCCAACAGTTTCATTCAATTGTCCAAGACACAATCTTTCAAAAGTGTCTGCCTGAAGTGTTAGAGCTTTTTGACCAAGCTTTGAAACAAGTTGTGACGCTCGTGCGAACAATAGATCACCAGTGAGAATTGCTACGTTATTGCCCCAGATCTCATGAGCAGAATCAACGCCTCTTCTTTTTGGTGCGTTGTCCATCACGTCATCGTGATACAAAGTTCCGATGTGAGTAAGTTCAACTACCACCGCTGACTGAATAACTTCGTCTGCAGCTCCATCGCCAAGCTGAGCACACAACAAAACCAAGGTTGGTCGAATGCGCTTGCCCCCGGCATCGATTAAGTGACGGGTTGTCACCTTAGCAATTGGGTCGGTGTGCTTTACGGCTGCAACCAACTGATCTTCGACTTTTTCGAGTCCTGCTTCGAGTGCGGCAAGTAAGTTCTTGTCAGCGACCTTACGCAGCTGCCTTGGCAGCGAAGTTTTTTGCATTAGTTGGCTTTCTGGGGTTTGTATCCAGTATGGATAGCAACAATGCCGAGAGTTTGATTCCTGAAAACAACAGATTGGTAGCCAGCTTTTTCAATCAGTTTGGCAAGCTCTGCCTGCTTAGGCCAAGCATCGATTGATTCAGCTAGGTAGCTGTAAGCCTCTGGGGTCTTGCTAACTAGGGCAGAAATCCTAGGCAGCAGGTTCTTTAGATAGAAGCGGTAGAGCGAATGTAAGAACTTGTTCGGAATTGCCGAGAATTCACAAACCACAAGCTTTCCTCCGGGCTTTAGAACTCTAAGCATTTCGGAAAGAGCTAGTTCGGTGTTCTCAACGTTTCTAAGCCCAAAGGAGATAGTCACTGTGTCGAACTCGGCATCTTGGAAGGGAAGGGAAGTGGCATCGGCAAAGACAAATTCAATTTCTGGGTGGCGTCTGCGGCCTTCTTCGAGCATGCCGTTTGAGAAATCGGCCGCAACAACTTTCACTCCTGGCTTCAAAAAGGCCACCGATGAAGCTCCGGTGCCGGCGGCAAGATCCAAAATTGTTTGACCGCTTTGTGGGTTTACCAGTTTGGCAACTTGTTTGCGCCAGATGCGTGCGGATCCAAAGGAGAGTAAGTCGTTGGCTTTGTCGTAGTTTTTAGCGACACCATCAAACATCGCAGCAACTTCCTGCGCCTTCTTGGTTAGGTCAGCTTTACTCACCTATCAATTGTACCTTTGACCTAGAATCGAGTAAGTCCGCCAAATTTGGCCCTAAAAACGAAACGGCTTTCGATGTCATCGCTTAGAAAACTCCGCGTGGAAACGCGTGAATTAGCGACCCCTGCAGGTTTTGACATCACTCGACACTTCCCGGAAAACCCAACCGCCTTCATTAGAAATGGCCAAGGAATTATCGGCTTCGGAGAAGCCGCCCGCTTTGAAGCAACCGGCCCAGACCGTATCGCGCAGCTTGCAAGCATCTGGCGCGATCAAGTGGCTCTTGCAGAAATTAAAGACCCACTTCAGGTTCAGTGCACCGGCCTAGTTGCTTTTGGTTCTGCCACGTTTTCTCCAGAGAGCGCACTTAGCTCCGTGCTGATAGTTCCAAGAATCATTCTTGGAACCCGCGATGGACGAAGCTGGATCACCAAGATCACCCCCGAAGGTGAAACTGATGCTTCTTCTGATTTCTATTCGCAAGTTATGACCTATCGACCCAACCCAAAGCTTTCCTTCGTTGAGGGTGTTCTAACTGCAGCCGGTTTTATGAAGCAAGCTGAAAATGCCATTTCAAAGATCCGGTCAGGAAAGATACAAAAGGTTGTTCTAGCACGAGAAATCATGACGCAACTACCAGGGGATTTCGACATTAGAACTGCTCTGGTTTCGCTTTCGAAGAAGTATCCAAGCTGCTGGGTTTACTCGGTAGCTGGAAACTTTGGTGCTTCCCCTGAGCTTTTGGTTCGGGTCTCCCACGGCCAAGTCTCTGCACGTGTTTTGGCTGGAACGACTTCCCGCGGAGATAGCCCGGAGGCCGATGTTGTGCAATCAAACACTCTGACTGCATCAGAGAAGAATCTGCAGGAGCACCGCTTTGCAGTTGAATCAATGGTTGATGCTCTTACTCCTTTTTGCTCAACCGTTGATTCTGACGAGAAGCCATTTAGCCTGGCACTTCCTGACCTTTGGCACCTAGCTAGCGATGTGTATGGAAAACTTCAAAACAATATTTCAGTTTTGGACCTTGCTGCGTTTTTGCACCCAACAGCAGCGGTTGCCGGAACTCCAAGAGCAAGCGCCCAAGCACTTATTGCAGAACTTGAACCATTTGATCGCGGCGGCTACGCAGGACCGGTTGGATGGATCGGTGCCGACGGTGATGGTGAGTGGGCGATTGCGCTACGCGGTGGATTCATTGAGCAAAACGTTTTGACTGCGTTTGCTGGATGTGGGTTGGTTGCCGATTCAGAACCTAAAGAGGAGCTTGAAGAAACTGAGCTGAAGTTTGCACCGATTAGAGGCGCGCTTAGTTAGAGCTTGATTTCGATCAGAACGCGGCCAGCGGTCGCAAGTGCATCGAGAAGTTCTTGCTCGTTTGCTGGAGTGATGTAAATAAATCCATAAGCGTTAGCTAAGGACCAGTAGTCGATTTTTTGACCAGCGCGGAAAATCCGATCAAAGGTACCTTGCTCAACCGCTTCAAAAACCTCAAGTTTTTCAAAGATGCTTCCACCGGAATCATTCACCATGATCAGTTGCAAGTTAATGGTTTCTTCGGGATCTTCGATCATTGAGCTGGCATCGTGAATCAGCGTCAGATCGCCAAGCACCACTCTGGTGAAAGCTCCTTCTGAGCTAAGCGCGATACCGGTAGCTGTTGCGATAGTGCCATCAATTCCAGAAAGTCCCCGGTTAGCAAAAACTTGAATTGGCTTTGATGGGGCCCAGGTGTCAGCTTCGCGAATCATTCGAGATGCCCCAAGAACAATGGCGTCATCTAACTGCGAGGCTTGATAGACAAACTCGATGACTTTTCTGCGGTCAAGGCCGGAGTTGTAGTTCTGGGCTGAAATCCAGTTATGCGAGGCTACTCGCCACCTAGCCAACCACTCGCTGCTTACTTCTCCGCTAACTGTTAGATCATCGACGATTTCTTTTGCGTTGCCGTATGGGTTGAATAAACCGGTTAGCTCTGACCTAACAACAATCAGTTCGATATCTTCTCTGGCAATTAGCTTTTGTACTGCGCGTGAAAGAGTTGGCTTGCCATAAACCACAACCCGCTGAATCTTGTCTGTGAGCTCTTGATCTTCAGCCAATAAAGCTGGGTAGGCAACAATCGAATTTGCTCCGTAGCGACAGCGCGAGCTTGGCTCGGCGAACACCGGCCAACCGAATGCTTCGGCTGCTTCCAGCGCCAACATGCCAGCTTCCGCTCCAGCAACAACAACCGTGTTATATTCCCCGTCCAAAATCGCGAAGGTTGGAACTTGAGGTTCTTCTTCCAGAAACTCAGCACCGGTGTAAATATCGGCTGCGTCTGGAGTCAATGAAGAAAGCGGTTCTTTGAAACAAATGTTTAGGTGCACCGGTCCTGCGCGGTGAGTGAAATCCCCCATGGCAATAGATACGGCTTTTTCGGCAAGTGCTCTGACAAAGTCCAAGTCAACTTCGCCAACAGGTGCTTCGATGTCTTCGCAGAATCTGACTGCATCGCCAAAGATTCCAACTTGGTTTGTGGTTTGGTTTGCTCCAACACCACGAAGTTCTTTTGGACGATCAGCAGTTATCAGAATCAGCGGGACACCGCTGTGGTGTGCTTCCAGCACTGCTGGAAGCAAGTTTGCTACCGCTGTTCCAGAAGTTGTGATGATGGCAACTGGTATGCCTGTTGCCTTAGCTGCTCCTAAAGCTGTAAAGCCCATTGAGCGCTCATCGATACGAACTCTAAGAGTTAGTCGGTCAACGTCATGAAGTTGCTGGGCGGCAATGGCAAGTGACTGGGACCTTGAGCCCGGAGACATAAATGCCTGCTCAACCTCGAGCTCGGTGAGTGCGGCCATGAGGTGGGCCGAGAATATCTGACTAGCGGCTGGAAGCAATGTTAGGACTTGTCCTTTGGATCAGACTCTGGGTCTTGATCCTTTTGGTCTTTAGCTTGCTCGTCCTTAGGCTTTTCGTCCTTAGGCTCCAGCTTGCTTGATAGGTCACGAAGAAATGCTGGGTCATCATCTGGTGCAACAACTCTGGATTTTCCACCACGAGATTTTGGTCCGCCGAGTGGACGACCAAGAACCAGGTATAAAAGTCCACCAATAATTGGCACGCCCAGGCAGATTAGAACCCACAACCATTTCGGTAGGTTTCTAACCTCGTTCTTGTTTGCACTTGCCGCAAACACAGTTACAAACACCGTGAACAGCAACCAAACTACGGCGATGAAGATCAACAGTCTTAGGGGCATAGGTAAAGCCTAAGCGAGAGACAAACTTAGAATGTAACTGTGAAAAAACTCTGGTTGGTCTTTATTTCCGCTCGAATCGGCCTGTTTGCCCTATTCCTGACAGTATTTTTGCTGCTGGGATTCGAGGGAATCTATTCCGCGCTGATAGCTGGCGTTCTGGCCCTAGCTGTGTCACTGGTTTTCTTGACTAAGCAGCGCGACGCCCTCTCAACCGAAATCTATAGCCGAACCCGACGAGACAAGAATGCTGGAGTCCCAGATTCTGACGCTGACGTTGAAAACGCCATCCTGGATTCAAAAGAAGACAATAAATAGCCCGGCCGCAAGAGCCAGGGCATAAGCCAACGCAGCAAAGCTCGTTAGCTTCAAAACCAAAATAAGTTCTTTCGCGCTCTTAGCGGTCGAGACAATAAGCGTTGCCGGGGCAACCAGCAGCAGGCTGACAAAGCCCATCAAGGTAGCCGGGTACAAAAGCGTAAACAAACTCAAAATCACAAACGGTGTCCAGATCATCACAAGAAATAAGCCAGTTGAAGCTTTTTTGCCGAGCATTACCGCCAGGGTCTTTTTCGAAGCTAACTTGTCAGTTTCAATATCTCTAATGTTGTTCACCATCAACACAGCCGATGCAAACAAACCTGAGGCAATACCGCCCAACACTGCATTGAATTCAATAAAGCCCACTTGAACATAAGTAGTCCCGATTGTTGCAACCAGTCCAAAAAAGACAAAGACTGCGAGCTCGCCAAGACCTGCGTAGCCGTAAGGGTTTTTTCCTCCGGTATAAAACCAGGCGGCAATAATTGCCGCAAGACCCACCGCTATCAACCAGAACATGCCGGTGATTAGAACAATTGCAAGACCAGAGGCTGCTGCCAATCCAAAGAACGCGAACGCCGCAAGCTTTA
The DNA here is from genome assembly GCA_945862155.1 of Rhodoluna limnophila. Lineage (GTDB taxonomy): Bacteria > Actinomycetota > Actinomycetes > Actinomycetales > Microbacteriaceae > Rhodoluna > Rhodoluna limnophila_A. Next base: position 10,186 of record CAMAXJ010000021.1, on the reverse strand, counting down.
CAGCTTCAGGTCTAACGGATTTGGATCCCGTTAGCCGAAGTGGGCCAACTCGATAGTCATCGGTACCTCGAATTCCATCTGAATAATCGTTGGCGTAGTTCACGCCGATTTGCAAAAACAGTGCAACGGCGAGTGCAAGGAAGGAAAGTGTCGAATCAAAAGCCTGAACCGAGTCAGCAGCTCCGGCACCAATTGCTACCGGTGCGATGGCAAGTGGCAGAGTGCGAAGCCTTGCTCCCTCAGCCCAAAGCTTTAGCTTGTTTGATTTCACTTTTACTCCTGACTAAAAAAATTGGGCTACCAACCGGTTATCGGTTTTGCCGGTGTGAAGCTTAGGTAGTTTATCCACGCGAATAACCCTTATTGGCTTTCCGGCAGGACCAAGTAGGTGAGCAAGTTGATTTGCGATGTCATCGGCAACCTCAGGAGAACCAACATAAGCAATCCCCACTCGCTCTCCCCAAGTTTCATCTTGGATCGAAACGGCTGCTATTTGCTCAACTCCTGGAAGTTCTGATCCTAGGTACTCAACTCTTTCAAGGGATAGCTTGAGTCCACCGGAAACAATGACTCGATCTGCTCGACCGATGATGTTTAGCTTTCCCTCACGAGATAGCTCGGCGAGATCATTTGTAAAGATCCAATCGTCCTGGCCTTCGGCAAGTGTTTTTCCAGAAATCAACAACCTGGAATCCGGTGCGATCTTTAGTCGCACCCCATCAAGCGGAACTCCATCAAACACACAACCCCCAGCTGTCTCAGTCATGCCGTAGCTGACGATAACTCTGATGCCCATATCCAAGGCTTTGTATCTAAGCTCCTCTGGCGTTGATTGTCCGCCAACAAGAATTGCCCTGAAGCTTCGAAGTGTCGAAAGCAAGACTTTGTCGTTCTCCGCCTCTGATACCAACTTGGCAAGCTGGTAGGGAACCAGCGAGGTGTATTTGTTTTCGTGCTGCATCAATAAAGATGACCGCAAAAATGCTTCGGCCGTAAAAGGCACAGCGGTATTCATAATCACCGGTTGCTGATCAGCAAGTAACGAACGAACCAAAACTTGCTGACCGGCAATGAAATTTATCGGCAGTGCAAGAAGCCACTGACCTAGAGGTCCGAGTCTTTCTTGTCCCGCTCTTGCTGCGTGCAGCAATGCAGAGGTGGAGATTGAAATTCTTTTTGGGACTCCTGTTGAGCCAGAGCTTTCAACAATGGCTGCGATGTTATCGGAAACGGTTTCTGGAACTGCATCAAAGCTAGCTTGCTCGCCGTTGACAACAGCCGGAGAAATAAAGATTGCTTTGTTGCCGGCAATAACATCGGCCATAACCAGTAGCGCAGCTACGGTGTCGTTGGCGGGAACAACCGCAAGCGGTTTAGTCATTTGGATTTAGAAGTGCCAGGGGTATGGCGCCCAGTTTGGTTCGCGCTTTTCCAAAAATGCATCTCGACCTTCGGCTGCCTCATCGGAGGCGTAAGCCAACCTGGTTGCTTCGCCTGCGAACAGCTGCTGGCCAACCAAGCCATCATCAATTGCGTTCATGGCGTATTTCAGCATGCGAATAGAAGTTGGTGACTTGGACATAATCTCGGCTGCCCACTCGACGCCAACTTTTTCTAAGTCTTTGTGCTTGACGGCTTTGTTCACAACACCCATCTCGACAGCGCGCTCAGCGCTGTATTCGTGACCTAGGAAGAAAATCTCACGAGCGAATTTCTGGCCAACCTGACGAGCAAGGTATGCACTGCCGAAGCCTGCATCAAAGGAGCCAACATCAGCATCGGTTTGCTTGAATCTGGCGTGCTCAAGGCTTGCAATAGATAGGTCACAAACAACGTTCAGTGAGTGTCCGCCTCCAGCGGCCCAACCTGGAACTAAAGCGATCACAACCTTTGGCATGAAGCGGATAAGTCTTTGAACTTCGAGGATGTGCAGTCTTCCAGATCTAGCTGGGTCTGCCTGGTTGTCATCGTCGGCATATTTGTAGCCATCTTTGCCGCGAACGTTCTGGTCGCCACCGCTAGAAAATGCCCAGCCGCCATCTTTTGGTGATGGGCCATTTCCTGTGAGCAAAACAACGCCAACTTTGGAATTGTTCTTGGCGTGCTCGAGTGACGCCGCTAATTCATCGACGGTCTTTGGCCTAAAGGCGTTACGGATTTCCGGACGGTTAAAGGCAATACGCACTACCCCCATAGACACGTGGCTGTGGTAGGTGATGTCGGTTTGGTTCTCAAAGCCCTGCACCTGCTGCCAGATTGCGGCGTCGAAGAGCTCAGAAACTTGATTTGCCATACTCCTAGACTAACAATGTGAACCCTCGCCTTTCAGACCTAGTTTCCGCTTCCCGCGTAGTCAGCATTCCGCTGAGAACGAAATTCCGCGGAATCACCGAGCGCGAGCTACTTGTTTTCGAAGGACCGAATGGTTTTAGCGAATGGGCAGCCTTTACCGAGTATTCCGATGAAGAGGCAGCCACCTGGCTTGCCGCAGCCATTGAATGGGGCCACAACGATCTTCCTGCACCTAAAAGAAACAGTGTGCCGGTCAACGCCATATTGCCTGCGGTAACACTCGCGGATATTTCAAAGATTCTCACCCGCGCTGGCAAGTTCACAACAGTAAAGATCAAGACCGCTGAAAAGGGACAATCGGTTTCGGACGATCTTGCAAGAATTCTCGAAGTCCAAAACCTCTATCCAGAAGCCAAAATCAGACTCGACGCCAATGGTGGATTCAATATCTCTCAAGCCATGGAACTTCTAGAAAAACTCAGCTTCGAAGGAATTGAGCTTGAGTACTTCGAACAGCCGGTTGCAACCATCGCGGATCTATCCGAAATGAAAATTGAGATCGCCAAGACCGGTCAAACAACTCTTATCGCAGCCGATGAATCAGTTAGAAAATCTTCCGACCCGCTAGCAGTTGAACTTGCCGGGGCAGCGGATATCTTGGTTCTAAAAAGCGCTCCGCTTGGTGGAATTGCAAACGCACTTCAAATTGCAGCTTCTTCGAAGCTCCCAATTGTTCCATCAAGTGCGATGCAATCCTCGATTGGACTTAGCGCAGAACTTCACTTCGCAGCTTGCCTAGATGAGTTGGTTTTTGATGCCGGTCTTGGAACCATGAATCTATTTGCTGGGGATCTAGTAACTGATTCTCTAAAGCCAGTTGATGGTGTGTTGGAAGTTAGAAGACCAGAGGTTGCAACTTCTGCACTCGATACATTGAAAGCTGAAGATCACCGCTACGACTGGTGGATCGCGAGATTGCAGCGTTGCGGAAGGCTTATTGGACTCGAGGCTTGAGTTATAAACCTGAGTAAACGTGTAGTCCTTTGAAGAACATGTTCACGATAGTGAAGTTAAACACAACCGCTGCAAAACCAACCAGACCTAACCAAACCGCTCGCTTACCAGTCCAACCACGTGTTGCGTTGGCGTGTAAGTAACCTGCGTAAAGCGTCCAGATAATAAATGTCCAAACTTCCTTGGTGTCCCAACCCCAGTAGCGGTGCCAAGCACGCTCGGCCCAAATAGCTCCGGCAATTAATGTGAAGCTCCAAAGCACAAAGCCGATGATGTTGAATCGGTAGGCAAGTCTTTCGAGGGTTTCCTTGGAAGGAAAAATCTCCATGATTTTTCTGAAGTTTTTGGTTCGGGTAGTTTTTGCATTCTCGACCCAGTTGGCAGTTTTCAAAAGGTAAGCGCCGGAAAGCCCTGCAGCTAGGCTGAAAAATCCAGTTGCCAAAAGTGCAACCATGACGTGGATTACCAGCCAGTAGCTCTGCAGAGCTGGCATCAAAGATGCCACCTGAACGTAGAAGATCGACACTGCGGTTCCCAGCACCAAAAGCACAAATCCAACTACGAAAGTTCCCATGATGCGAACTTCTTTGGAGCGAACCGAGATTAGGTAAATCATCAACAGAATCAAAGATCCTGTGATGGAGTACTCATACAAATTGGCCCAGGGCACACGAGAAGCTGCAAAGCCTCGCATGAAAACACCAACGGCCAAAATCAAGGTTCCAAGAATTGTTAACGCCAAAGCGATGCGCTCGAAGACCACAACCGACTTGAGGTTTTTATCTTTCAGGCTGGCGGCTTGGGAAAGGTGGTAAACCGATACCAAAAAAGCCAAAGTGAAAACTGCCATCGCGGCATAAACAACCAGCAGGGACTGCTGGGAGAGTGCTTCGTTTAGAACGATTGTCAATTCATTATCCGTTTCTTATGCCTTGAGTTAATTCTCTAACAACTTCTTCAAGCTTTGGATCATCACGCTTAGAAAGTGCTGCTACTTCAAATCCAGAAGAGGTGGCTTTCACCCAAACTCTTCTTCTTGGCGTGACAAGAGAGACAGTCACTGCTCCTAGCGAGAGGAGCGAGAAAATCAACACCCAGAATTGCCCGGGGTTGTAAGCGATGTCTAGCGAGGCAAAACGCTTGACGCCATCAAAAGTCACTGTGCCCAGACCGTTTGGAAGATCTGCGGTCTCGCCAAGTTTTACTTCAACTGCAGAGTTGTTGGTTCCACGACCAGCAACCTGGGTCAAACGATCAGTATCGAGCGCGTAGACATTTAGCGGAATACCGCTGTCAAGACCTAGGTCACCGGTGTAAACGTTTAGGGATACCAGTGGCTCAATTACACCTGGAAAAATTGATGTGTAAGCGCCGCTAGAAAGTTCAATAACGCTTGGATAGAAAAACGCCACAATTCCAATTTGCTCTGGCAGATTATCTGGAACCTTAATGATTCCGATCGAAGTCATGTTGCTGTCCTGTGGCAAGAACACTGTTGCGCCTGAGTAGCTAATGTCCCCATTGGCATCACGGATCGTGACCTGCGGTGCGTAGCCGTGGCCGGTCAAATAGACACTAGCGCCGGTGGCATCTAGCGGGTCATTGACTCTAACCAGAGCGGTCTTACCTACTTGATCCTCCGGGGTGCGAACGGTCACGGTTGCTCGAAAATCTAGCGGGGCTCCAATGTTGGTCTCGTTTGCAAAGTCGTAGTCAACTTCGAATTTGTCCAGAGTCACGCTGATTGGAGCGAGATTGTCGGGGTTGAAAAAAGTCCCTGGAGAAAGTGAATCAAAGCCTGCGAGGTTGTTCACAAAAGTGTCGCCTTCGGCGAGCACTCGTTGACCGGAAAAACTCAAACCCCCACCAATACCGATTGCTATCAAAACACCCACGAGGGAGAAGTGAAAGACCAGGTTCCCGGTTTCACGCAGGTAGCCTTTTTCAGCACTGATGGAATCCCCACGACGAATAACTCGGTAGCGCTGCTTTTGCAAGATTTGCATGCCCTTTTCGACCGGGTCGATTCCTTGTGCCGCAGTTGAGCTTTCAAAAACCGGCATGCGAGAGAGATTGGTCGGGGTTTGAACCGGCTGCGCCTTTAGGGCTTCGAAGTGAATCTTGGTTCTAGGAAGTACGCAACCAACAAGGGATGTGAAAAGAAGAATGTATATCGCCGAGAACCAAATCGATGTGTAAACATCAAACAGCTGGAAAAAATCTAATGTCTCGGCAAGAACTGGGTCTTCATCAAAGTACAAAGCAACACCATTTGGATCGGCTGAGCGTTGCGGGTAAATCGATCCCGGCACTGATGCTGCTGCAAGTAGCAAAAGCAAAATCAATGCAGTGCGCATGCTGGTTAGCTGTCGCCAAATCCACCGCGACCATCCGGTTAGACCGATCTCAGGAGCCTCATAGAGCTGGGACGAAGACACCGAACACCCCCTGCAGCCAGGTTGCAAAACCAACCCAGACACCGGTGGCAAGTGCTATTCCAAGTGCAATCAAAATTACGCCACCTGCGATGTTGAAGGTGCGAATGTGCTTTTTGACAAAGCCAACCGAACGGGTTGCCCAACCAAAGCCAGCTGCGATTGCAATAAAAGGCAATCCAATTCCGAGTGAGTACAACAAAGCCAACAACGCGCCTCGGCCCGGAGAACCAGCATCGGATGCCAGTGTCAGCACTGCAGCGAGGGTTGGTCCAATACACGGCGTCCAGCCAAGTCCAAATGCGACTCCAAGCAGTGGTGCGCCAACCAGGCCAACTCGTGGCTTGATTCCAGTTTTAAACGTTCTCTGTAAAAACGAGAACTGACCGATAAGGACAAATCCCATCAGGATGATCAGTACGCCGAGTACCTGCTGAATCCAGGTGAGGTTGTTTATGTAAATCAGTGCACCTAGGCCACCAAACAAAGCACCGAAAGAGACAAAGACCGCGGTGAATCCCAGCACAAACAAAACTGAGCCCAAAATGATTTTGCTCTTTTTCGCTCCCCCGTCAGCAACCCCAGAGATATATCCGAGGTAACCGGGAATCAGCGGGAGTACGCAGGGAGAGATAAAAGAGATTACTCCTGCAATTAGAGCAAGTGGCATTGCTGCAATTAGCGAGCCGTTAAGAATGATCTCGCCCGGGCTCATTGTCTTTCCTCGATCACGGTTTTTACCAGAGTGGCCAAAATGCCTTTATCGATTCGACCGAGCACTCTTGCAGAGACGTTTCCATCAGCGTCAATCACCAGCGTTGTTGGAACAGCTTGAGGAGTGACAACTCCAGTGAAGCCCAAAACCACAGACCCGGTTTTAGCATCCATCACCGATGGAAAATTCATTTCGATTCTTCTGGCGAAAGCTAGAGAAGTTTCTGAGCTGTCACGCACGTTCACGCCGATGAATTGAACATCCTCGGGCAAAAACTCCGTCTGTAATTCAATGAGCTCAGGCATTTCAATTCGACATGGCGCACAACCCGCGTACCAAAAGTTCATCACGGTGATCACACCTTCTAGCTGCGTACTGGAAAGTGCTTCGCCGCTTTCGGTGATTCCTGACCAGTCGGCAGCTTTTGGTCTTGAACCGAGTGCGAACTCGGTGACTGTGCCATCGCCTGCAATGTAGTTTTTGTTATCGCCCGAGCGGAATTGATCGGCCAGCGAGTCATTCGCGCAAGCGGAGGTAGATAGCACCAGGGCGGATATCGCGAGCGCGGCTAGAAGTTTTCTCAAACCGCACCGCTGTCCACTGCTTGGGTTCTCAAGGATTTGGCCGGGTCGCGGTAAGCAACTTCTACAAGCTTGTTGTTTACAAACTCAAAGCTGGTGATGCTCGAAAGATCACACCGTCTAGATCTTGGGTCGTGCCAAAGCGGTCTTCCGGCTGCTGCCAAGTGAAGCGCCCAAATCGGAAGCTGGTGGGAAACCATGACTACTTCTCCGGTGGCGGTTTCCTCCCAAGCTCGTCTGAGGGCTTCAGTCATGCGCGCCACGATCTGCTTATAGGGCTCTCCCCAGGAAGGCTTCAGGGGGTTGTAAAGCTTGAGAAGGTAAGCCGGGTTTGCCATAACTGTTGGAAGCCCGACCTTTTTACCCTCGAAGATGTTGGTTGGTTCAATGATGAAACTCTCGGTACTCACCGACAGCTTTAGCGCTTCTGCGATTGGTCGAGCAGACTGCAGAGTGCGAATTAAAGGAGAAGAAATAAGCCTTGTGTAATTGCCTCCGGTACTTGCTAGCTCCTGGGCAGAAGCTTCCGCCATCTGGCGACCGAGGGCAGTTAGAGCAAAGTTAGGAAGGCGCCCGTAAAGCACTCCGTTGGGGTTATCTACTTCCCCGTGGCGAACCAGATGGATACGGGTGGCGGGCATGCTCCAAGTCTAACCCGAGCTAAACTTGGCCCCTGAGAATGAAAAAAGAGAGCAATAACCATGCGTGAGCGCCACCTCGTCAAAGACCTAGCAGAGATGCAAGATGGGCCAGTTGTTCTCGGTGGCTGGGTTGAAAAACTTAGAGACCAAAAGCGCATTCAGTTCATCATTCTCAGGGATGAAACAGGCGACGTTCAGGTTACTTACCCGAGGCCTCAAGACGAAGACAAACTTGCTGATTCAGTTTCAACGCTGACCAACGGATCCTTTGTTTGGATCAAAGGTCGCCTAGTTCACGACGAGCGAGTAAAACTCGGTGGCCTGGAGATTCAGCTTGATGATTTGGAGATAGTCACCCTCGCAGATCCTGAGACTCCCATCGCCGATGACACCTCCATTGACAAGCGTCTGGACTGGCGCTTTTTGGACATGCGCCGACCTGAAATGAACCTAGTTTTCAAGGTTCAGACCACCATCGAGGCAGCCTGGAGAAAGTTCTGGCTAGAAAACGGCTTCACCGAGATTCACTCCCCGAAGCTGATGGCATCAGCCTCCGAGTCAAACGCTGAGCTATTCAAGCTCGAATACTTTGAAACTGTTGCCTACCTTGCCCAGTCCCCACAGTTTTATAAGCAGATGGCGATGATGGCTGGCCTTGGTCGCATCTTTGAAATCGGTCCAGTGTTCCGCGCCGACCCTTCCTTTACCTCGCGTCATGCAACCGAGTTCACCTCGGTGGATATGGAAATTTCCTGGATCGACTCTCACGAAGACGTCATGAACTTCCAGGAGCAGCTAATGGTTGCAGCCATCCAGGCCGTGAAAGATAACCACGGCGAAGAGATCAAGAGACTGTTCGAAGTGGACGTGGTTGTTCCAACCCGGCCGTTCCCAAGAATCCCACTTGCCGAGGCAGTGGATATCGTCAAGGCACGTGGGCACGAAGTTGTTCGCGGCGGAGATATGGATCCAGAAGGTGAGCGCCAGATCGCAGCTCACGTTGCCGAAACTTTCAACCATGAGTTCGTGTTTCTAACCGACTACCCGTCAACTGTTCGCCCGTTCTATCACATGAGACACGAGGGCAATCCTGAGCTGACCAAAAGCTACGACTTGATTTGGCGCGGAACAGAAATCACAACCGGTGCACAGCGCGAGCACCGAATTGATATCTTGATCGAACAGGCAAAGCAAAAAGGTTTAGACCCAGAAGGGCTAAAGACTTACATCGACTTCTTCCGCTATGGAGCACCTACCCACGGTGGTTTTGGAATGGGACTTCTTCGAGTAATCATGCTGATGCTGCACCAGCCAAGCATTAGAGAAGTTGGATTCTTGTTCCGCGGACCAAACCGCCTAGAGCCCTAAACCAATTCTTCAAGAGCAGACAACAATCGGTCTGAATCAATTCGCCAGTAGGCGTGGGTAGCACCATTTATCTGAAGCACTGGAATCTCTTCCGAATACTGATTTTTGAGAGCTTCGTCCTCGACAATGTTTAGCTCAGTAAGTTCAATCTGAACAGTGCCTGAATTTTCTTGACTGAACTCAAACATCACTAGTTCAATGGCTTTTTTAGCCTCTTCACACAGGTGGCAACCAGGCTTAGTTAGCAGTGTGAGTGAGATGGGGTTGGACACAGGTTAAACTTACCTCGTGCCGTCAAAGAGTTCTCCTGCCGCAAAGGACCAACCCAAGAAAGCTGCTGCTTTCTTTGACGTTGACAACACCATTTTGCGTGGCTCGAGTTCTTTTCTTTTTGGAAAATCTGCGTTCGAAAGAAAGTTCTTTAGCCGAAAAGACTTCTGGCGCTTTGCCCTGGCCCAGGCTCGCTTTATCTGGAAGGGCGAGAACAACAACAAACTTGCCTCGCTGAAAGATCGAGCGCTCTCACTTGTTGAAGGGCATCGAGTTCGCGACCTAGAAGAACTAGTTGATGAGGTCTATGACAGACACATCAAGCTGAAGCTTTGGCCAGAAACAGTTCGCCTGGCTAAGGACCACATCTCCGAAGGCCGAGAGGTCTGGCTTGTCACTGCCGCTCCCCAAGAGCTAGGAGATGTCATTGCCAAGAGATTGAATTTGACCGGAGCAATCGGAACCAAGGTCGAGCGAAAAAATGGCATCCTCACAGGTCAACTAGTTGGCAAGCCAGTTCACGGTCCAGCTAAGAGAGTGGCAATCAAGGAACTGGCAAAAACTAGAAACCTGAGTTTGAAGAAGTCTTACGCCTACAGCGACTCTCACAACGATCTACCGATGTTGACTGCCGTCGGACATCCGGTCGCAGTTAACCCAGACAAGATTTTGACTAGATATGCAAAGGCGGCCGATTGGCCGATTTATGACTTTAAGAAGCGTGAGCTAAAAGCAAACCGCGACTAGCGGTTTACTTCTTATTGCGACGCTGGTGGCGAGTCTTACGAAGTAGCTTGCGGTGCTTCTTCTTAGACATACGCTTGCGACGCTTTTTGATTACTGAACCCACGAAAACCTCATCTTGTTTGT
>CAMAXJ010000020.1 GCA_945862155.1 Rhodoluna limnophila | reverse complement strand
TTACCGTCATAACCACCGATAGGAGTTTTGACAATTATTTCTGGTCCAAATTCAGTGATAAACGCATCAAGCTCACTAGCGCTCGACACTGCCAGCCAGCGTGGATTTGGAGCGCCAATTTCCTCCAGTGCCTGTCTCATGACGAGTTTATTCTGAGCGTGAGCCAGGGCTTTGGAAGGAGGCTGCACTGAAGTGCCGGCTGCTTCCACCGCCTCGAGAATGTGAAGTGGAACATGCTCGTGATCAAAAGTGATTACATCCACTTCCTTGGCAAAATCCATAACGGTTTTCAGATCCGTGTAATCGCCAACAACTGTGGTAGCCAGATTTGCCGAAGAGTTTGCCGTTTCGGCAAGCACTTTTAGTTCAATTCCAAGATTGATGGCGGGCGAGATCATCATGCGGGCTAACTGCCCGCCGCCGATTACCCCAACCCGATACTTCAACTACTGGAACTTCCTTCGCCTAGCTTGCTGCCTTGGCCCAGGCCTCTATTTCGGCTGCCAAGTGCTTGTTCTTAGCGTATCCGCCAACGCGGAACTCGTTTCCGTCAACCGAGAGTATCGAGATCACCTGCCTACCCAGGCGGCCCTCTTTTTGGATCTCTATTGATGAAAGTTCCGAAAGCAATAGTTTTCTTTTTCTAATCCCCAAAAACCCAAACCGATAAACCAATCGCGTACTTGTTAGCTCAAGATAACAAGCTAGATAACTCAGCACCGGAAACACCCAAAACAAAACCACGATTGTCGCTCCAGCTATCAATGCGTAGTTGTAATCGGTAGCTGAAATTTGCTCAACAATGAATGCCAAGGCAAAGCTCACCACCGCAAGCACCAAGGTGGGAGTAAAGAGCCTGCGCGCTTTTGGCTTCAGGCGAAAAACTAGGTATTCGGAATTAGTAGTCACTGGATAATCTTCCCGCTAAGCCTTGCGAAGGTGCAGCACATCGCCCGCAGAAACCGAAAGTGTCTCGTTTTGAGTCACAACTACCAGGCGTCCGGTTTCATCAATGTCGCTGGCAAGACCGAAGGCCTTTTTGCCATCTGGAAACTCAACCGAAACTTCCGAACCAACAGTTGCCGACATTTCTAGAATTGCCTTCCTTAGACCGCTTCCTGTGGCATCGCCGCTAGCCGAAGATAGATCTACATAGAGCTGCTTGATGTTTTCAATAACTGCTGCCAGCAGTTGATCGCGATCAACCGATTCGGCATTGTCGAGAAACAACGAAGTGGCGGTATCAACTGGTAGGTCTTGTCTTGATTGATTGACGTTGATGCCAAAACCAATCACCACGCAGGATAGATCGGTTGCTGCCTCGGCCAGAATTCCACTTACTTTCTTTTCTGCAATTACGACATCGTTTGGCCATTTGATTTTTGGGGCTAGTCCAAGATCAGAAATTGCCCTCGTTATTGCGAGCGCGGTGAGTAGCGACAGCCAGCCAATGCCTGAGCTCTGGGTAAATTGCGGCCGAAGCAATATCGATGCCATTACGGAAGAGCCTGGGCTAGCTTCCCAACTGCGGTCCATTCGGCCTTTGCCTGCAGTCTGAAAGTCGGTGGCCAGGACGTAAAACTCGGGCAGTCCCTCTGACCTAGCTAGCAGGTCTTTGTTGGTGGAGCCGGTTTGCTCTAGGTATTCAAAGCCAGCCGCCGCCTGCGCAGATAAGAGGTATTCCATGCCTCAAGCCTATGCCAGGGCTTATTTGTAGGAATCCTCAGCTATTGGGCTAGATGCTGTGTCGGAACCTGCAATAGCATCGAGTAGGGCCTTGGATAAAGTTGGTCCTTTAGAGCCTTATGAGCAATTGGAGAGATCTTGACCGACAAGCCAAAAGCTGACCTATCTACTACTGCCGGCAAGATCGAAGACCTTCGCGACCGCTACTACCAGGCGGTTCACGCCAGTGGCGATGCAGCAATTGAGAAGCAGCACGCCAAGGGTAAGAAAACTGCCCGTGAGCGCATCGAGCTTCTGCTAGATCCAGGCTCATTTGTTGAAGTTGATGAGTTCGTTCGTCATCGCTCAACTGCTTTTGGCATGGAAGCTAACCGTCCTTACGGTGACTCTGTGGTCACAGGTTTTGGAACCATCCACGGTCGGCAGATTGCTCTGTTCTCACAAGACTTCACAATCTTCGGTGGCTCCCTTGGGGAAGCAGCCGGAAACAAAATCATCAAGATTATGGATCTGGCTATTTCAACTGGCGTTCCACTGGTTGGAATCTTGGACTCAGGCGGTGCCCGCATTCAAGAAGGTGTCATAGCCCTTGGAAAGTATGGCGAGATCTTCAAGCGCAACACTATGGCATCTGGAGTTATCCCACAGATATCAATCATCATGGGTCCAGCTGCCGGAGGCGCTGTTTACTCCCCAGCACTTACCGATTTTGTGATCATGGTTGATAAGACCTCGAACATGTTTGTCACCGGACCAGACGTTATCAAAACTGTCACCGGTGAAGACGTTGGCATGGAAGAACTCGGTGGAGCAAGGGCTCACAACCAAACTTCCGGCGTCGCACATTACCTAGCCAGTGATGAAGAAGATGCTCTGGACTATGCCAGAACCCTGTTGAGCTTCCTGCCAGAAAACAATCTTTCAGAAAGTGTGGTCTACGACTCAAGTTCAGAATTAGAAGTCACCGAGTCCGATCGCAAGCTAAACACTCTGGTTCCAGATTCTCCAAACCAGCCCTACGACATGCACACCGTGATTGAGCACATCGTTGACGATGGACACTTCCTAGAAGTTCAGCCACTATTTGCTCCGAACATCCTGATTGGTTTTGCACGCATCGACGGACGAAGCGTTGGAATTATTGCTAACCAGCCTTCGGCAATGGCTGGAACCTTGAACATCGATGCTGGCGAGAAAGCTGCCAGGTTCGTAAGATTCTGCGACGCCTTCTCGATTCCAATTTTGACTTTGGTTGATGTTCCCGGTTATCTACCGGGCACCGACCAGGAGTGGGCTGGAGTTATCCGCCGAGGAGCTAAGTTGCTCTATGCCTATGCCGAAGCCACCGTGCCACTGGTGACTGTGATTACCCGCAAGGCCTACGGAGGCGCCTACATCGTTATGGGATCCAAGCAACTGGGAGCAGATATCAACCTGGCTTGGCCAACAGCTGAGATCGCTGTTATGGGCGGCCAGGGGGCTGTGAACATTTTGTTCCGCGACAAGATCAAGGAAGCCGAAGCTGCCGGCAAAGACATCGCCGAGGTAAGAGCGCAACTAGCGGCTGAATACACCTACAACGTTGCCTCGCCTTTCTTAGCAGCAGAACGCGGAGAGCTAGACGGCATTATTGAACCAGCTCTAACAAGGGTTTCTGTTATCAAGGCTCTTCGAGCACTTCGCACCAAGCGGGCTAGCCAGCCTCCCAAAAAGCACGGAAACATTCCGCTCTAATGACTAGGCCAGAAGATTCCGAATTTGCTGAAGCCATCGAGGTTGTTTCAGGTGAGCCAACTCCTGAAGAGCTTGCAGCCGTTGTAGCTGTTTTGATTGAGGCAAGCAAGCAACAGTCAACTACAAAAGCTTCACAGCGCTCCACCTGGGCAAAAAACAACAGCATCCTAAGAACTGGCATAACTGTAGGCAACGGACAGTGGGGATCGCAATACAAGCAAGGCTTGTAGACTCTGACCCAAAAGTGAGTCAAGTAATTCCTTGTAATTCACCAATCGACCAAATTGCTAACCGCTGGGTCCTTGGTCGGCCTGGCTTGGACTCGCTCCACATCGCAATGACCAGATAACCTTCGGCTTGCCGAACGTTTGAAGTAACGGTGTGAATATCTTTAGTGCCGCCAACGACTAAAGGGCTAAGGTCATAGATAACTACCTAATCTGTGCTCACAGGGGAAAGCCTAGGTAGCGTGGGGAGAGGTCCGGGAGTTATTCACTCGGACCTCACACGTTTTCTAAACGCCTAAATTTCTATAAAACCAAACTTGCAATGCTTTCAAAGTGGTGGGTGTGTGGAAATAGGTCGTAGGCCTTTATCTGGTCAAGGCGATAACCCCCTGAAACCAAAACCTTCAAATCCCTAGCCAACGACACCGGATCGCAAGCAACGTAAATGATTTTGGCTGGTCGCAAAAACAAGAGTTGGTCTATAACCGCTTTGCCCGCACCAGCGCGTGGTGGATCAAGCACTACGGTAGCGCCCTCAAGCACTAACCCTTGCTTGATCTGGGCCTTTAGGAATCCTTCTACTGGCGCCGAAACTGCTTTGTGCTTAGCGAGGTCAACTAAGTTTGCTCCAGCATCAGCAGTTGCAACTTTGGAAGATTCGACGGTTGTGATGTTCAGTGATTTACCAAACTTTGTTGCGAGCGCGCCCGAGAATAATCCAACTCCCCCGTAGAGATCTAAGTTATTGGTTGCAGGATCTAGTCCTTCGGCCATTTGGATTACTTCCTGCGCAAGTAACTCTGCTGCACCGCGGTGCACCTGCCAGAATCCGCCACTTGAAATTCGGAAGGATCGACCAAGCGCGCGCTCAACAAGTTTTTTGTCCCCCTTGACCTTCTTGTCGATAAACCACTGGACACCGCCGGTTGATGCGGTTGATATCTCTATGCGCTTTACGTCCTGCCAATTCTTTAGGTGAATGCCAAGATCGTTGATTTCAGAAACGGCTAAGGGTAAAGACTTAACGGGAACAACCTCATGAGTTCGGTCTTTGTAGGGACCGGCAACTCCCTCATCTGAAACATGCAGTTGAATACGGGTGCGGTACGAAAGGCCGTTGGTGATCTCATCTCCTGGCACTGGCTCAACCGGCACTTCGCGCTCGATGCCACCCATGCGCGAGAGCGACTCGGTCAAGACTTCAGATTTTAGTTTGCGCTGGTAGTCAAGTTTTAGATGACCAAACTCCGCGCCTCCGGCACCTAAGAGGTCAGCTTCTTTCCAAATGTGTGGGACTCGCGAGCCGGAAGGCTCTAGAACCTCTAATGTTTCCGCCCGGCAAAAAGATCCGCCCTTGTCCTCGAATACTCGAGCTCGTACCTTTTCACCAGGAGCTGTGTGAGAGACGAAAACTACTCTTGACTGGTGCCTGGCTACAAAGATTCCACCGTGGGCCACCTTCTCGATGTCCAGTTCAATTTCGGTGTCTAGCCAGTTTTCAGTTTTTGTCATCTCACAAGTGTTTCACAGCTACAAAGTAGTCTTGTCAGGTGACCCGATTAGTCCTAGCTTCCAGCTCCCCTGCCAGGCTTGCCCTATTGCGATCGGCCGGTATCGAGCCCGAAGTTGTCCTTCCCAATACTGACGAGCCAGCCCTCGCTGCGAAAGCGAGAACAGAAAACCCGAACCTGAGCGCACAAGAGTTGGTTGGATTACTGGCCAAAGCCAAAGCTGAATCGGTGCTGCATGAGCTTTCAACTGAAGGGGCTCTGATTCTCGGAGGAGACTCAGCTCTTGAATTTCAGGGGGAAATTCTTGGAAAGCCCCATGAGCCTAAAGTTGCGCTCGAGCGCTGGGCCAAACTTAGTGGAAACGTCGGTGTTTTACACAGCGGACACTATCTAATAGACAATCGCGACCCAGCCAATCCAGTTGGTGCTCAAATGGTTAGCTCAACCAAGGTTTTTTTCTCCAAGCTCTCTAAGCAAGAGATTGCTGACTACGTTGCGACAGGTGAACCGCTCAAGGTTGCCGGGGCTTTCACGATTGACGGTCTAGGTGGAGCCTTTATTGATCGAATTGAGGGAGATTCTCACACCGTGGTTGGGCTTTCTTTGAAGGTGCTTCGTGAGTTGGCAGCTGGCTTTGGGGTCCATTACCCGAGCTTTTGGCGCTAATCACAACGATATCCAAGTCTTTTTGTAGCTAAGCGCCAATTACTCACCGCTTTATGCCAATAGGCTTTTGTCTTATGACCAAACCAATCCGCAAGGTCCTGATCGCTAATCGTGGTGAGATTGCCGTTCGAATAGCTCGAGCAACCAAAGACAGCGGAAGAAGATCTGTAGCCGTTTACGCCGATCAAGATCGTGACGCTCTTCACGTCAAGGTGGCCGACGAGGCCTATGCCCTAAATGGCATTACCTCAGCCGAGACCTACCTGGTCATCGAAAAGCTTCTCTCAATCGCCAAACGAAGCAACTGCGATTCGGTACACCCGGGTTATGGATTCTTGGCCGAGAACGCCGAGTTTGCCAGGGCGGTTATCAAAGCCGGCCTTATATGGATTGGGCCCTCCCCGGAAGCGATCGAGAAACTGGGAGATAAAGTCTCCGCTCGACATGTTGCCGAAAAAGTCGGTGCCCCCCTAGCTCCTGGAACACTCGATCCGGTGTCTGGTGCCAAAGAGGTTCTGGATTTTGTTGCGAAGCACGGACTGCCGGTAGCAATCAAGGCAGCCTACGGCGGAGGTGGCCGAGGCATCAAGGTTGCCTACCAGGAATCCGAAGTCGAGGAAATGTTTGAATCGGCAACCCGCGAGGCCATCGCAGCTTTTGGCCGCGGAGAATGTTTTGTTGAAAAGTATCTAGAAAAACCAAGGCACGTTGAGACTCAGTGTCTGGCCGATTCGAAGGGCAACGTAGTTGTAGTTTCAACCCGCGACTGCTCGCTTCAGCGAAGGCACCAAAAACTAGTTGAGGAAGCACCTGCTCCGTTTTTGACAGCTGAGCAAAACAAAAAACTTTACGAGGCATCAAAGGCGATCTTAAAAGAAGTTGGTTACCTGGGAGCTGGAACTTGCGAGTTCCTAGTTGCTCAGGATGGAACCATTTCATTCCTAGAGGTCAACACCCGCCTGCAGGTTGAGCACCCGGTTTCTGAAGAAGTCACTGGTCTTGATCTAGTGCGCGAGCAATTCAGAATTGCCGAAGGTGGAATTCTCGATTATGGCGATCCTGAAATTTCTGGTCACAGCTTCGAATTCAGAATCAACGGTGAAGACCCAGGTCGAAACTTTATGCCGGCTCCAGGATCAGTGCATGTGTTTAAGGCACCTAGTGGACCTGGGGTTCGAGTAGACAGCGGCGTGGAATCAGGCGATGAGATTTCTGGAAACTTTGACTCAATGATTGCAAAGCTGATTGTCACCGGCAAGGACCGTACGGAAGCTTTAGAGCGTTCTAGACGAGCGCTTGCGGAGATGGAAGTGCTAGGGCTTCCAACAGTTCTTCCTTTCCATAGAAAAATTGTTGACGACCCGGCATTTATTGCCTCCGGTGGAAAATTTGGCGTCTACACCCGCTGGATTGAAACTGAATGGGTCAACGATCTTGAGCCATGGGGTGGCCTTGCAGACCAGCTTGATTTTTCACCGGCGGCAAAAAACTCAGTGGTTGTTGAGGTTGAAGGAAAGCGCATCGAAGTGAGCATTCCAGCTCGCTTCCTACACACCGGCACTGGATCTCCAACAGCTGGTCGTGCGCCTAAGAGAAAAATCTCTGGCCATCACGTATCTGCTGGAGCATCGGAATCAGTAATCAAGGCTCCTATGCAGTCAACGGTTGTAAAGATTGCGGTTTCGGTCGGAGACAAGATAGTCGAGGGCGACCAGGTGATAGTTCTTGAGGCTATGAAGATGGAGCAATCCATCACCTCTCCGCGAAACGGCATCATCAAGCAAATCAAGGTCGCCGTTGGCGACACCATTGCCTCCGGTAGTGCTTTATTGGAGTTTGAGGACTAGTTGAGCCAACGCGCGTGGAGCTAGACTCGAATCCATGACTAATCCTCTAGAAACAATGACCAACAGCCCTTTCGAAATTGCGAAACAGGCAGCCGATCAAATAAGGCAGGCAACGGGCGTTGAAAAACACGACATCGCGCTAACTCTTGGATCAGGTTGGGCTAAGGCCGCCGATCTAATTGGTGAAACTGTTGCGAGTGTTCCCGCCAAGGACATCGTTGGATTTTCTGCTCCTGTTGTCGAAGGTCACGTAGCAACAATTCGCTCCATCAAGCTTCCAAGCGGCAAGCATGCTCTGGTGCTGGGCGCGAGAACTCACTACTACGAAGCTCACGGAGTTCGTCGAGTCGTGCACGGGGTTAGAACTGCAGCTGCAACCGGCGCCAAGGTAATGATTTTGACTAATGGTTGTGGTGGTATCAAGGAGACCTGGAAGCCAGGTACGCCGGTTCTAATCAGCGACCACATCAACCTAACTGCAGACAGCCCACTTGAGGGTGCAACTTTTATTGATCTCACCGATCTTTACTCCAAGCGCCTTCGTGAAGTTGCAAGAACCGTGGATGCATCACTTGATGAGGGCATCTATGCCCAGTTCCGCGGACCACACTACGAAACCCCAGCTGAAGTCCAAATGGTAAAGCACATGGGTGGTCACCTGGTAGGGATGTCAACTGCACTAGAAGCAATCGCCGCCCGTGAAGCTGGCATGGAAATCCTAGGCTTTTCACTTATGACAAACCTTGCCGCCGGAGTCCAAAAGACACCGCTTTCTCACGCCGAAGTACTGGAAGCTGGCCGAGAAGCCGAGCCTAGAATCAGCGCACTTTTGGCAGCGATCATCAACAAGATATGAGCTCATTAGAAACACTCATTGCTAGAGCAAGAGCCTGGCAATCCCAAGATCCTGATGCCGAGACGAAAGCGGAACTTGAAGCACTGATTCTCGCCGGCGATGAACAGGGCCTTGCCGACCGGTTTAGTGCGCGGTTGAGCTTTGGAACTGCAGGTCTTCGCGGAGAGCTTGGAGCAGGACCGAACCGAATGAATCGTGTTTTGGTGGCTCAGGCAGCGGTAGGAATTGCCAGATACCTAAAGGCAAACTTTGATGATCCGAGCTGTGTAATTGGTTTTGACGCTAGAAAAAACTCTGACGTATTTGCCAAGGACTCTGCTGAAATTCTTGTTGGACTTGGAGTCCGCGCCTATCTTTACGATTCGCTTGTTGCAACTCCAATGGTTGCTTTTGCGGTGCGCGAAATGGGTTGCTCCGCAGGAATTATGGTCACCGCCTCTCACAATCCCCCAGCTGACAACGGCTACAAAGTATTCGACTTCACAGGTTCGCAGATCATTCCGCCGATGGATGCTCTAATTGCTGCCGAGATTGGCAAATTTGCCGACAACGAATTAGTTTCTAGCTTGGTTAGGTCAACTGATTATTCTGCAGTTCCCGAAAGCATCTCGGTGAACTACCTACAGGGTGTTAGCGGACTAATGAATCGTCATTCAGATCGAAAAAGTCTCAAGATTGTTTACTCGGCAATGCACGGAGTCGGTGCTGAATTCATCGAGAAGATTTTTGATCTTGCGGGCATGGATCCACTGATTCCAGTTGCTTCCCAGCACAAACCAGACGGAACATTCCCAACTGTAGCTTTCCCAAACCCAGAAGAGCCAGGGGCCATGGATCAGTCGATGGAAACTGCAAAGGCAAATGGGGCTGACCTTGTTCTCGCAAATGATCCAGATGCAGACAGGCTTTGTGTCGCGTATAGGGATTCAACTGGGAACTATATCCAGCTTTCGGGAGATGAGCTAGGTTTGTTGCTCGCTGAAGAGCTAGCCGGTCGAGCCAAAAGAGAAGGAGTTTCTGGAACCTTGGCTTGCTCGATCGTTTCGAGTTCTGCAATTGAAAAAGTTGCTAAACACTACGGCCTGGAGTTCACTCAGACACTCACTGGTTTCAAATGGGTTGGAAGAGTTCCAAACCTCGTCTTTGGCTACGAGGAAGCACTTGGCTACTGCGTTGATTCCAAGAGGGTAAAGGACAAAGACGGTCTATCGGCTGCTCTTGTGGTTGCAGATATCGCAACAACTTTGGCAGCTTCGGGCTACACCATCGGAGATCAGCTAGAAAAGCTCGGGGCCCGCGATGGCTACTTCGCAACAGGCCAGATTTCTATCAGGGTGAAGGATCTGTCAATCATTGAAAATTTGATGAAAAAACTTCGATCTAATCCGACCCAGGAACTAGACGGGCAAGAAGTTCAGTTCACTGACTTTATGGACGGTTGGGGAAATCTCCCTGGAACTGATGCAATCCAACTTGATTTAGCAGATGGCAGAAGAGTTATTGTTAGGCCCTCTGGAACAGAGCCGAAGCTCAAGTGTTACTTGCTTGCTGTTTCCAATGAGAGTCAGAAATCTCAAAGTATGCTGGCAACGCTCAAGACCGCCATGCAAAAAGTTTTGGACTAGGCCTTCGGGTTTTTTACAAAGGCCTTTACGCTCTCAGGAACTCCCAAAGTTTCTGATTCTTCATCACTTGGAATAGCCTCGTCGGCGATCACTCGAATTGGGATAACGCCTGACCAGACACCCGTTCCCGACCCTTCGCCATCTTCAGGCATGCCGGTTCGAACCTTTACTGAAGCCTCTTCGAGGGACAGTGAGAGCAATGTAGTGGCAGCCAATTCCTTATCCGTTGAAGTTCTTACCTCACGTACTCGACCGGGGATAAGACCCTCGCTTACTTTTTCAAGTAGTGAGTTTTTCTCTGGACCAGTTATTTCTTCCGCGGCTCCAAGGATTACTACCGAGCGATAGTTCATGCTGGAATCGTAGGTGGTGCGGGCAACAACCATGCCATCAAGTTTCGTGACAGTGACACAAGTTGGAATTCCTTTGGCGAGTTCTCTCATAAACCTTGCTCCGGAGGATCCGTGAATAAGAATTCGATCACCGTCACGAACAAATCCGTAGGGCAAAACAAATGGCTGGCCGCTTTCTACATAGCCAACGTGGCAAAGGATTGTTGAGTCCAGAATTTCATACATTTCATCGCGGTCTTTGACCGAGCGCTTTTTCAGGCGATTAATTGACGTTCTGTCGGTTTGACCCGGGTTTGGTAAGGACATGAAATGAGCCTATAGCTTTAGAGCAATACCTTGGATAGCTTGGTTTTTAGCTCCTCGAGGTGCCAATACCCATTACGCGTTAGCGAATCCGTCGCTAATCATATCGATTAGCTCTTCGCGATCGTCAAGAGCTTGAAAAGCAGACTCAGCAGCGTTTAGCTGGAAATGCTCCAAATCAGCAAGACTGTAGCCGAAGTTTGACATCAAGAGTTCAAGCTCGCGAGTTAGCGAGGTTCGAGACATCAGTCGGTTGTCAGTGTTTACAGTCACCTTGAAGCCAAGCCCATAAAGAATATCGAACGGGTGATCAGAGAACTGATCCCCGAGCATCGAAATAGCACCGGTCTGCAGGTTTGAGGACGGTGATAGCTCGAGCGCAATCTGACGATCGTGAACCCACTCCGCAACCTCGCCCAGCACAACAAGATCTGTGTCACCCTCGGTGCGAGAGAACATAACATCCTCGATGATTCGAACTCCGTGGCCGATGCGTAGAGCGCGACCAGAAACAATTGCATCTTTGATGCTCTCGACTCCGTCACCCTCACCGGCATGAACTGTGACAGGGAAAAACTGTTCAGCTAGATAATCAAAGGCTGCCTTGTGCCTAACTGGCAAAAAGCCCTTCTCGGCTCCGGCAATGTCAAAACCGACAACTCCGTTTTCACGGTGCCTAACTGCAAGTTCGGCAATCTCCATGCCGCGGTCAGCATGCCGCATTGCTGTCACCAGCTGGCCGGTGCGTATAAAGCCACCTTTGGCTTCGACATCAGCCATGCCTTGTTCAAGTCCGTCCTGGACCGCTTCAACTGTGTCATCAAGAGACAATCCGGATCGAAGATGCTGTTCTGGAGCCCAACGGATTTCTCCATAAATAACTCCGTCATCGTGAAGATCTAAAACGAATTCCTTGGCTACGCGAGCAAGACCTTCTTTGGTTTGCATAACGGCAGTGGTGTGATCAAAGGTTTCTAGGTATCTCTCAAGAGAACCTGAGTCAGCTGCGCTAAAAAACCAGTCGCCAAGTTCTTTGGCATCAGTTGCTGGAAGCTTGTGCCCAACAGCGTCTGCTAGCTCGATGATGGTCTGCGGTCTAAGTCCACCGTCAAGATGGTCGTGAAGAGAAATCTTGGGCAGCGCTTTGATTTTTGAGTCCATGAGTTTTTTGTTCCCTTTTTAAAGAAATTAGCTGATTCGGTCGAGAATCAACTTCCTAGCAACCACTGCTTGAGCCTCAATGCTATAAGCATTCTCGATTGTCTCGGATGCGCGCTGGAATCGAGCCGGTTCATCGGTGTAAAGCGTGTAAAGCGGATCCCCCGCCTTGACGCTATCGCCTAGCTGAGCGTGCAAGGTGACTCCCGCACCAAACTGAATTGGGTCTTCTTTTCTGGCACGGCCTGCTCCCAATCTCCAAGAAGCAAGTCCCACGGCAAGTGCGTCCAGTTTGGTGATGACCCCATCAGAGCTCGCATTTACGGTTTGTGATTCTTTGGCAACTGGCAACTTGGCATCCGGGTCTCCACCCTGAGCGCTAATCATCGCGCGCCATTTGTCCATGGCGCGACCATCCTTTAGTGCAGCTGCAACATCAGCATCTGGCTTTCCAGCAAGAGTTAACATCTCGGTTGCCAACGCGATGGTGATTTCAACAACATCGCCTGGTCCGCCGCCGGAAAGAACTTCAACCGACTCCTCAACCTCTAAGGCGTTTCCAACCTTAAGGCCAAGAGGGGTGGACATATCCGTTAGTAGAGCAGAAGTCTTTACTCCTGCGTCTTTACCCAGTTGAACCAAAACTTCCGCTAACTCGCGAGCCTTGGAAAGCTCCTTCATAAAAGCACCTGAGCCGACCTTCACGTCCAGAACTAGAGATCCGGTTCCCTCAGCTATTTTTTTGCTCATTATTGAGCTGGCAATAAGTGGTATTGCCTCCACGGTTCCGGTGACATCGCGCAGTGCGTATAGCTTCTTATCCGCAGGTGCTAGGCCTGAGCCTGCAGCGCAGATCACAGCACCAACTTGCTCAAGCTGTTTTTTCATTTCGTCATTAGATAAATTTGCTCGCCAACCTGGGATTGATTCCAGTTTGTCTAGAGTGCCTCCGGTGTGTCCAAGGCCACGGCCAGAAAGCTGAGGAACTGCGACTCCAAATACTGCAACTAGCGGTGCCAGTGGAAGTGTGATTTTGTCACCGACTCCACCGGTTGAGTGCTTATCCGCGGTTGGAACGCCAAGGGATTCAAAGTTCAGTGTCTCCCCAGAGGCAATCATTGCCAAAGTGAGATCTTTGATTTCACGGCGGTTCATGCCGTTTAGCAAAATTGCCATCGCCATTGCCGACATTTGCTCATCGGCTACTTTGCCAGCTGTGTAGTTTTCAATCAGCCAGTCGATAGCTTCTTTCGAGAGCTCTTGCTGGCTGCGCTTGGCGATGATCAGATCAACCGCGTCGAAATTGCTCACGAACGCTCGTTCAGCTCTCGAGGCCCAAAGGCATCAGGCAGCACTTCTTCGATGGTTTTGATGCCCGAAACGGTTTCAAGCAGCATGCCAGGGGCCGAGTGTTCGAAGAGTAGCTGACGGCATCTACCGCATGGCATAAGGATGTTTTCGTGCTTGTCAACGCAGTAAAAGGCAACCAGCTTTCCAGGGCCGGTTCGAAACAGATCAGATACCAGCGAGCACTCCGCACACAATGTCACACCATAGGATGCGTTTTCAATATTGCAGCCTGAAACTATGCGCCCGTCGTCTGTTAGAGCAGCAGCGCCAACAGGGAACATCGAGTAAGGCACGTATGCCTTTTTCATTGCAGTGATGGCTTCTTGCTTTAAGTTGTTCCAGTCAATATTCATTTTTAGCCCTTCACATACGGAATACCGTCGGCGGCGGGTGGTCGGGAGCGACCAACGAAGCCAACTACGGCAATGATTGTCACGATGTAAGGGACCATTGTGATGAAGTTTGTTGGGATACCAGGACTTACTTGGTTTGCCCAAATTCTCAAGATGATTGAGAAGCCAAACAGCAACGCAGCAGCTGTTGCGTAGCCTGGGTGCCAGCGACCCAAAATCACTACAGCCAAAGCAATAAATCCAAGACCGCCGGACATCTCGCGTCCGAACGAGCCAGAACTACCGATTGTTAGTGCTGCTCCTCCCAGACCTGCGAGAAGTCCGCCTAGGGTTACCCACCAAAAACGAGTGCGGCCAACGTTGATACCAACGGTGTCAGCAGCTAGCGGGTTTTCTCCAACGGCTCGAGCTCGAAGACCTAACTTGGTTTTGAAAAGTACAAACCACAAAACGATTACGATTGCGATTGCTAGCCAGACGGTGATTCTGTTCTGGAAAAGCACTGGCCCAATTATTGGAATATCACCAAGGAAAGGTATGTGGATAATCGGAAGAGTTCCGGGACTGTTTGTGGCTGACTCATCTTCGGTCACCCACTGCTGGTAAAGGAAGTTTGTAATTCCAATAGCCAGCACGTTCAGAACAACACCGACGATAATCTGTTGTGCTAAGAAGCGAATTGCAAACACCGCTAGTACGGCCGAGAAAAGAGCAGCTGTGATCATGGCCGAAATGATTCCGATAATCTGGTTCCCGGTAAGTGTGCTCACAACCGAAGCCATAAATGCCCCTGTTAGTAGCTGGCCCTCAATTGCGATGTTTACAACACCGACTCGCTCGCTCATAACTCCAGCCATGGCGCCAAGAATGATCGGGACCGCGAGGACCAAAGCAGAGCCCAGAATAAAAGCCACCGGAACCACTGCTCCGCCAGCAAGCCATCCCAGAAGAGCAACTAGTGCGATTGCACCAAAGACAACGGAAAGCCAAATAGAGGAGCGGACGTTCCTAGCTACTTGCAAAGCTGCAAAACCTGCCATCGCCAGCAGTAAAATTCCAGATGCGATTCCAAGTATGTTCGAGGCAACATCGATGTTAGGTAGCTGAACAGTTTCCCTAACTCCGGTTAGTTCAAAAGAAACCGTTTCGGGTTTGCCAAGGATTCCGAAGAAAACCAATACAACGGCAGCCAATGAACCCATAACGGTTGGGGTTTTCCACGACTCGCGGGTTTCTTTTTTAGTCTCAGTGCTCATTACTTGCCTCCTCGACTAAATAGCTTTGACTTCAAAGCACTAAGCATGCTCGTGGTCTGCGGGGGAGGGAGTCTAAAGATTGCTCTGATTAAAGGCGGTGCAGCAATGAACAAAACAATTGATCCTTGAACAATTCCAAGCACGTCAGGTGAAATTCCCACAATTTGAATCGCTGATGACCCGGCCTTGAATGCCCCGAAGAGCAATCCAGCTAGTAGCACTCCAGATGCAGAGGACCCTCCCAAAAGTGCAACGGTGATTGCATCAAATCCAATACCTGCGTGGCTGGTTGGTGTGACACCACCTGTTGAAGAAAGTGCTTGATTAGCTGCCGCGATGCCAACAAAAGCGGCAGAAAGCCCAAGGGCGAGAACGAATGTTCGCTCAACATTAATTCCGGCAGTCTTGGCAGCCGATGGACTAAACCCAACCGCTCTAAGTCTGAAGCCAATTGTTGATCGTTCCATGAGCCACCAGTAAACAACAACAGCTGCAATGGCAAGTACAAACCCTAAGTTCAATGCGTAGCTCTCACCGAGAAGGTAAGGAAGTCTTGCGGTTTCGAAGGCTGGGTCTGACTTTGTGTAGCCGCCTGCAGTTTCACCCTGCAGCAAGGCGTTGTCAGTCAATAGAAAGTTAAAGAAGGAAACAATGATGTAGTTGAGCATGATGGTGGTGATAACTTCATTGGCTCCTGTTCGAGCCTTTAGGAATCCAACGAAGGCACCGACCAGGGCCGCTCCCACAATCGCCGCAACTATTGCGACCACGAAGTGAATAACCGGTGGAAGTTCCATGCGGGTTGCCACAAAGGTTGCCCAGATAAGTCCAGAAACTAGTTGGCCCGTGCCACCAATGTTGAATAGCCCGACCCTAAAGCCAAGTCCGATTCCAAGGCCAGCTGCAATTAGCGGTCCCGCTAATCGAAGTGTTTCCGTGAAGGGTCTGATTGCCCCTTCAAAAGTTGCAGCGTTTGGGTTGTAAATAGAACCCTGAATCAATGCGCCGTAGCCAGCTCCAACCACGTCCCCTGCAGCTCGCAGGCTCGAAAGCGGATCGGCAAAAAAGTAACCAAGGCTTTGAAGAAATTCTCTATTGG
This sequence comes from Rhodoluna limnophila, assembly GCA_945862155.1. Classification (GTDB taxonomy): domain Bacteria; phylum Actinomycetota; class Actinomycetes; order Actinomycetales; family Microbacteriaceae; genus Rhodoluna; species Rhodoluna limnophila_A. Next base: position 4,460 of record CAMAXJ010000020.1, on the reverse strand, counting down.
ATATGATCATGAAAAATGCCCCGACAGCAAATCCGAGAATTACTGATACAACAGTTCTAGTCACTCCCCCGGAGAGAATCTCTTTGAGTGCTGCGTTCCAGTCAATTGGTTCTTTGTTTACAGACTTAGTCATGCCGCAACTCCCGCCATCATCTGGCCAAGTTTTGCCCGATCGGTTTTGGTATCAACAATGCCGACAATGCGACCGCGATACATAACTGCTATCCGATCAGCTAGAGCCATAACTTCATCTAGTTCGGTAGAGATCAACAGCACTGCCTTGCCCGCGTTTCGCTCTTCCACAAGTCGCTCATGAATGAATTCGATTGAACCAACGTCGACACCACGGGTTGGCTGAGAAACAATTAGCAGGTCAACTTCTCTCGATAGCTCCCTAGCCAAAACTAACTTTTGCTGATTTCCTCCAGATAGCTTTCCGGCTGGAGTAAGTGCAGAAGTGGTTCTAATGTCGAACTCTTTGACTCTTTCGTCGGCTAGACGCGCTCTGGTAGCAAACGCAATTCCTAAACCCTTTGTGTAAGGCTTTGTGAAAGACCCGTTCAGCATTAGGTTCTCAGCGATAGAAAACTCAGAGATAAGACCGTTCTTCTGTCGGTCTTCAGGCACGTATCCGACGCCTCTTTCAAGAATGGTTCTAACCGACTTACCCCGAACACTCGAGCCGGAAATTGAGATATCTCCGTCGCTTGAGTGGATAGCTCGAAGTCCCAAAATTGCTTCGGCAAGCTCAGTTTGGCCATTTCCTTGGACGCCGGCAATGGCAAGAATTTCTCCGGCTCTAACTTCAAAACTTACGTGATCCACCGCTCGCTGGTCTCGATCATCCAGGACCGAAAGGTCTGAAACACTGAGCACAACTTTGCCCGGGTCAGCAATCTTTTTATCCACGATCAACCCAACATCACGGCCAACCATCATGCTCGCAAGCTCTGCCGTTTCGGTGCTTGGCTTAGCTTCCCCAACCACTCGACCCTGGCGAATAACAGTGATTGTGTCCGCAACGGCCTTGACTTCTCGAAGCTTGTGGGTGATGAAGACTATTGAGGTTCCGGATTTTGCGAGACCTCGCATGATCTCCATCAACTCGTCAGTTTCTTGAGGGGTCAAAACTGCTGTGGGTTCATCAAGCACCAAAACCTTGGCGTCCCTGGCAAGTGATTTGATGATCTCCACACGCTGCTGAACACCAACAGGAAGATCCTCAACTAGTGCGTCGGGGTCGACATCAAATCCGAAGCGATCAGAAATCTTCCGAACCAAAGCTCTGGCGGCATCCAGATCCAGCACACCACCGCGTTTTGTTGGTTCGTGGCCTAAAGCAACATTCTCAGCGACAGTAAATACCGGAATGAGCATGAAGTGCTGGTGAACCATTCCAATACCGGCAGCCATTGCATCACCTGGTCCTGAGAATTCGGCAGGTTTGCCATCTAGGAGAATCTGACCTGCGTCAGCTTTATATAGGCCATAGAGCACGTTCATCAGAGTTGATTTGCCGGCACCGTTTTCGCCGAGCAAGCTGTGTATCTGGCCGGATTCAACAACTAGATCAATTGCGTCATTAGCTACTAGGATTCCAAATCGCTTGGTGATGCCCTTTAGCTCGAGTCTCATGCCGCACTCCTATGTGCAAATTGTTTTGGTCAGACAACATTCTCTCACAGAAAAAGTGAAGACCGGATGCTCCCAAAGGGAGCACCCGGTCTTCGACAGTGATTTAGCTACTAGCCCTTTGGCTTGTAGGTACCGTCAATGATTCCAGCCTCAAGCTCGACTAGCTTGGCAGCTAGACCGGAGCTTACCTTTGAGGAGAAGTCAGTGAAGGCTGAGATTGCAACACCCTTGTTAGCCAAAGTTCCAATGTATGGAGTTGCATCGAATGCAGCACCATCCACTAGGCCCTTGATTACATCGAATGTAGCGATTGCCATTCTCTTCTCGATTGAGGTGAGGATGTACTTCGCTAGATCTGGGTTCTGTGCTGCGATGTCAACGTCAACACCAAGCATTGCTGCATCTGGGTTTAGCTCGTCGATTGCAGACTGAACAGCGGTGAACTGGTTACCACCAACAGGAAGGATTACGTCAGCACCACCCTGAATCTGGGTCTTGGCTAGCGCCAAGGACTCTGGGCTGTTTGGTGCGAATCCACCCATCATGCTTCCAGCGTCTGGATCCATTGGGTCCCAGCCAAGAACGGTAACTTCGGTGTCGTTGTCCATACCCCACTGCATTGCACCGTAGTAGTAACCGGTCATGAAGTCAGTAACTGATGGGAAAGGAAGTCCTCCGTAGGTACCAATTGTCTTGGTAGTTGAAAGGTCAGCTGCTGCGTAGCCAGCTAGGAAAGCTGCTTCAGCAGTTTCGAATAGCAATGGCTTTACGTTGGTGCTCTCAGATGTTGAGTCAACTAGTGCAAAGTTTAGATCTGGGTTCTCTGCTGAAATCTTGGTGATTGCATCGCCTAGAGCAAACCCAACACCGATGATGATGTCACAGCCAGCGTCAACGCTTGCCTGTAGGTTTGGCTCGAAGTCCTCAGGAGTTGCTGACTCTAGAGCGTTAACCTGAACGCCTAGCTCTGCTTCAGCCTGAAGAAGACCAGTGTAAACAGCCTCGTTGAAGGACTTGTCGTTCCAGTTTCCTTCATCAGAAACTGCGCAAGCTAGAAAATCAATTGGCTCTGCAGTTGTTTCTGGTGCAGCTGCACAACCAGAAAGTACTAGGGCTGAAACAGCCGCTAGTGAAAGTGCCTTTGCAGCACTTGAACGTGAAATTAGCTTCACTTAGGTTCCTCCTATTAAGACGCCAGTTATGTCTTTCACAGCTGGCTTGTATCTCTAAAGGTTACCCGACACGCTGGGCCAAAACCCACGCAACGCCCTAGGGTTTACCAATTCGAGATGAAAACGATACAAAACTGTCTGGGGCTACAAAATCTCGTCGTGCCCGGTGGCCTTCAAAGAGTCAACCAAAGCTTTAACCTTTTGGGCATTTTCTTTATTTGTAACCAAGAGGGCATCCGGGGTATCCACGATGATCACATCCTCGAGACCGATCACCGCAATCATTCGCTTGGTATCGCTAACCAAAATTCCACTTGATGAATCTGAAAGCACCCTGGCTGAACCCAAAACTGCCAGATTGTTCTTTCGACCCTGAGACTGTAATTCGGCGATGGCTGCAAAGTCCCCGACGTCGTGCCAGCTGAAGGTTCCAGGAATGACAGCAACAAATCCTGCCTCGGCTGCAGGCTCAGCGATCGAGTAATCAATCGCTACCTTCTTTAGGGTCGGCCATACCTTCTTTATTGCGGAAGCTTTTTGGTCGGTATCCCAGGCTGCAGCTAGCTCCAGTATGCCGGCGTGAAGCTCAGGCTCTGACTTCGAAAGTTGGCGAAGCAGCAGCGACGCCGGTGCGATGAACATTCCAGCGTTCCACAGGTATTTGCCTGACTCGACATACTTTTTGGCACGATCAAGCTTTGGCTTTTCAACAAACTTATCCACCGTGAGAGCTGACGGTGCCCCTGGGACAGAAATGGCTTCACCGGTTTTGATGTATCCAAAGCCAACCGAGGGTTCGGTTGGTTGGATACCTATTACTACGATTCGATCGGTAGCTGCAAGCTCAATACCCTCGGCAACGGCTGCTCTAAAGGCTGGGCCATCTTGAATCACGTGATCGGCGGCAAAAGAGCCGATGATTACATCGGGCTCGCGTCTTGCCAAAATAGCTGCCGCGAGCGCAATGGCTGCGGTTGAATCCTTCGGGCTGTCCTCAATAACTAGATTTGCACTCGAAAGCTTAGGTAGCTGGGCCTTTACGGCCTCTTCGTGGGCTGACCCGGTGACAATCATGGTTCGATCCACCGTAGTAATAGGTGTAACTCGATCCCAGGTGTCTTGCAATAAGGTCTGGCCGGAGCCGGTTAGGTCATGCAAAAACTTAGGAGCCGAAGCTCGAGAAAGTGGCCATAGCCTGCTTCCGACACCACCGGCAGGGATGATTGCGTGAAAGCGGTCGATAGGTTTTCTGGGATTATTCATGACTATAAAAACCCTAGCTCACCCTCGATGCTTGAGCGAGCCCCCAATATTTGGGGGTTAGACTTTATTTCAAAGCCAATTCGTGCCCGAGGAGGGTTCAGTGCCAACAATGCCAGCAGGGACCCTTTACCGCGGAAAAGTCGGTATGTGGTCCTGGGTTTTGCACCGAATCACCGGTGTTGCCATCTTCTTCTTCCTTCTAGTTCACGTTCTCGACACCGCTTTGGTTCGAGTAAGCCCCGCGGCCTACAACGTGGTTATTGCCACCTATAAGACACCTCTTATTGGGTTGGCAGAGCTGGGACTCGTTGCGGCGATTTTGTACCACGGCCTAAACGGAATTCGCATTACCTTGATTGATTTTTGGAGCAAGGGTGCCAAGTACCAGAA
>CAMAXJ010000019.1 GCA_945862155.1 Rhodoluna limnophila | reverse complement strand
TTACTGGACCCGTATCGATCCGATTGGCTGGGGTTGCCGAGATTGGAAGCAATGCTTGGGAAGCATACCTGTCATCTAAACCCCTGGCCTTTCAAAAAGAAAACAATGAATAACTTGTCTCTTAGATTAGCCCAGGCTGGGGCAATGCGAAACCAAATCGGATCTGTGTTTTTGATTTTGTCTGGCCCTAAAGGCTAGTTGGTTGACAGGCGCACGAAGTAGTGACCGCCAGCTTCAACCAGAGAGTTGATTGGTCCAAGCTTTACGTAGTCACCGCGCTGTGGGGCATGATACATCTGGCCGTTGCCGGCATAAATACCGTTGTGACCGTGGTCGTTATAAATGACCAGGTCGCCAGGTAGGGCGTCGGCTGGAGAAACAATGATTCCCGCTCGAGCCTGGGCGGACACCGAGTGAAGAAGAGAAACACCGAACTGGGCGTAGACGAACAAGATCAATCCAGAGCAGTCAAAGCCGCGAGGGTTTGAACCACCAAATACGTAAGGTGTCCCAACGTACTTGGATGCAACCTGAAGAACCTGGTCGGAGGATATGGAGCTGTAAGGAGGGTTCTTCACAAACTCAGCCGCTGTTGGACCGTTGTAGGCCAAGTAGTTATTTATGGTCTGCTGGCGAATAACAGACTCTGCATTGGCTGAGGCATACTCGCCTCGGACGAACTTGATCGTGTTGGCTGCTGCCACTGTTAGGTTCTGGGTCCCGTCGGTTTGCTCGATGTCAGCTTGGCTGGTGGTGGTAAGTCTTGCCATGGCGGCAATTTCTGGGTCATAGGCGTAGGCCGGAAGGGCCACGGTTGCCAGAAGTCCAGAGGCGGTAACCATGGTCAAAGCGGTTCTGAAAGTTGGGTTTGAGCGGAGTCTGTGATCTCCAGCTGAAGGGGCAACCGGTCTAGCCAAGACCTTTTCACGCTTTATGGCTCTAGCTTCCATGCGAGCTATGGCTCGGCGAGCGCGACGAGAGGTTCTATCGAGTTTGGCTTTTTCAGCCTCGCGAATTGAACGTCTAGAGCGAACCTCAAAGGATTCAAGGACGTTAATCTCAACGTCTGCTCTGTGTCTGCCTGAACCAGTACTGGCCAAACCATTACCTCCGGTGCTCCAATGACCTCTATAAAGAAGTCAGTCCTGAATCGAAACTATAAGTTCTAAAGATCTGATTCCAGGCGATGGAAACATTTCAGATCCGACTATCTAAATGGATTGATTTAGACAACTTAGTAATTCTAACCCATGAATTTCAAGGGCAACCTGCCACGTGCCCTTATCGGCAAACTCGCAGGCTACTAAACTCATCGGTATGCCCGAAATCGTGATTCCCAGCAATTTACTGCCCAAAGATGGCCGTTTTGGCTGTGGGCCGTCCATATTGCGCCCAGAACAGCTGGCCGCCTTCGGTTCGGCGGGGGCAGCACTCATGGGCACCTCTCATCGTCAAAAACCCATAAAAGACACGGTTTCTGAAGTCCAAAGTGGGCTTCTGGAACTTTTCAGGGCTCCGAAGGGGTACGAAATCGTTTTGGGAAATGGTGGCTCAACAGCCTTTTGGGACGTGGCTGCTTACTCCCTAGCTGAGGGCAACTCTCAAGCTTTGGTTCATGGTGAGTTTGGGGCCAAATTTGCCAAAGCCCTCGCCGCCCCGTTTTTGGGTTCGGTGGATATCCAAAAAGGCGAAGTTGGATCTAGATCTGAGCTAGTGGCAACTGCCGGAATCAATAACTATGCATACCCGCAGAATGAGACCTCAACTGGAGTAGTCACCCCAGTTGAAAAGGTGGAAGGAGCGGACCAAGAGTCTATTTTATTGACCGATGCCACCTCGGCTGCTGGAGGCATCGACTTCGAAGCATCCAACACTGACGTTTACTACTTCGCCCCCCAGAAAAACTTTGGCTCTGACGGCGGGCTTTGGTTGGCGCTTATGAGCCCTAAGGCTATTGAGCGCGCAGCCAAGATTGCTGCCACCAATCGCTACATCCCCGAGTTTTTATCTCTCCAGATTGCCATTGATAACTCAAGGCTGAATCAGACTCTGAACACCCCTGCGATCTCAACCCTGTTTTTGCTCAATGAGCAAATCAAGTGGATCAATTCATCCGGTGGTTTGACTTGGGCCGATGCCAAAACCAAGGCATCTTCAAAGCTGCTTTATGACTGGGCCGATGCGGCTAGCTTTGCGAGCGCCTTTGTTGCTAACCCAAAGCACCGATCCCAAGTGGTTGTCACCATCGATTTCGATGAGTCAATCGATGCGGCCGAGATTGCCAAGGTGCTTCGAGCTAACGGTGTGGTGGATGTGGATCCTTATCGCAAGCTTGGAAGAAACCAGCTTAGGGTTGCAACTTTCACTTCAACCGACCAAGCTGACATCGAGGCACTACTTGCCTGCATCGATTACGTAGTGGCGGAGCTTGGCTAATGAAATTTCGAGTGGAGGAATCTGAAGCTAAGCCAGATCCTGAGCCGATTGAGTCAAATGCTACTCTGGCAGTTTTACTTGGCACCCTTGCGTGGCTTCTTGGCCTTATTGCTATCTTGCTTCTTAATCAAACGCTTTCGGAGCCGCTTCCCCAGTGGTGGGCGCTTACCTGTATCTTCGGCATCTGCCTCGGGGTCTTCGGTTTTTTCAAGGTCCGAAACCGCTAGGTCTTTAGCTTCGGACTTTTCTAGGTCTGCGCGACGCTCAGACCAAGGCACCCAGTCCGGAGCGACGATGGATTCTTTTCCGGGTAGTAAAACTACCTCGGAGATTGTCGGGTCGGCTTTTTTAGCCTGGAACACAACAACGTTCCATTCCCAGCCAAGATACTCTTTCATTATCGCTTGAAAGCGATAGCTGACAACGTTAGTTTCTTCGTCAACTGTTCCCAAAAACTTACCCACGCCCCCAGCTGGAGCAAACTCTTTAGCTGCTTTCTCGGCAAAGCTTTGGTGCTGAGGTTTTTTTAGACGCTTAAGCATCTAGCTCTTCAGCGAGCTTGCGAAGCAATGAGGCAATCTTTTTGCCCTGAGCAGGTTCTGGCTGCTTACCGCGCTTTAGTCCCCCGCCGATGTTATCCAGAAGGCGAATCAGGTCCTCAACAATTATCGACATCTCGTCGGCTGGCTTACGAGACATCTTTAATAGCGATGGCGGTGCCTCGAGCACGCGAACCGACAGCGCCTGAGCGCCTTTTTTGCCATCGACGATTCCAAACTCAACCCTGGTTCCAGGCTTGACCTCGCTGACACCTTCAGGCAGAGCACTGATGTGTAAGAAAACCTCCTGGCCTTCATCGGATGCGATGAAGCCAAAGCCTTTTTCTTCGTCGAAGAACTTCACTTTGCCGGTTGGCATTAGATACCTCTTTCTAGCGAACCTCCATTTTACCGACCGCCCGACTGCTTTGGTTTAAACTCCCAGGGCACAGGCCCTAAAGCTCAGGTATCCTATAAGGATGACTAAATCTGAGCCCCCTGGCCCATCCCGGCTTGAAACAACTCTTGCCTACATGGGGGCTGGAATCATTGGGTTGTCACTGGTTTCAATAATGATCACCCTGGTCGCAAGCTACCTGGGCTCAAGCACGAATCTGGCTATTTTTGCCCAGATCCCGCTGCTTGGAATGCCGGCTGGGTTTGTCTTGATCATGGTGCTGCTGGGGCTAGCGCTTCGTCGCAAAGGACGCGAAAACAAAAGTTGAGTGACCTATACCGTTTAGCAACTGCACTTAGGTCGGCCCCCGATGCCACCCTGGGTCTTGTTGTGCACGAGCGAGGGCTCTCGCTTGGCGACTACAAAGACTTCTTTGATTTAGCCAATGCGCTATTAGCCCCTAAGTCCCAAGCGCTGACTGTGGCTGGAATCACAAACCAAATGCTTGTCTCACTCAGATCACTAGTCGCCAGCGAAAAAGTGTCCAAAGAACAAGTTGGTCTGCTTGGCAGAGAGCTCCTAATCTGGAGCACCGATGAGCCTGGCGTCTACGACTGGCTCAAGGATCGCCTAAGTGAATCGCCAAGGACTTCTTCTTTGAGCGTGGTTTCAGATAACCCCGTCGAGACCAATCAGGATTTAGTAGATCTTGACTGCGGCATTCATGCCTTCGAGGCTATGCAGGCAGTGACCGAGTTAATCTTCGATCTTGATCAGCACTTGGTGCGCGAGGTTGCTAAAGGCTCCTTGGGTCTGCCGGACGTGAAGCGAGCATCGACCCACCTTGGCAAAAGCAAAGAGTACGTCAAAACAATATTCGAATTAGCAAAAGTTGCCGGCCTAGTGTCTGCAAGCGAAAAGAGATTCCAACCCACTGCTCTAGCCGATGGCTGGATCACAGCAAGCCCCAAAGCTCGCTGGTTGATTCTTTGTGAAGCCTGGGGCTCGATGCTGGGAGTTGCAGGTGCCAAAGAAGTTCTAGCTCAGTTAACCCACCACAAATCCAAGAAGCTCAAAGATCTAATTCAAATTAGCTTTCCATTCTCAAGCCTGGCCCCTGCCTCAAGGGTCAACCGGCTGGCTGAAATGGCCGATCAGATTGGACTGAGCTCGGCGGGAGTACCTGCCGGCTGGCTAGCTGATGTGCTGGCGCACAAGCTAGCCCCTGCCGCCAAAGCCCTAGAATCCAGGCTTCCTTCCCAGCAGGATCGAATCATCATCCAGGCCGACTTATCGATTATCACTCCTGGTCCATTGGTTAGCTCCCTTGAAGTGCAGCTTCGAAAATTCGCTGACACCGAGAGCATTGGCCTTGCCTCTAGCTACCGGATCTCCCCATTGAGCATCAGCTGTGGTCTTGAAGAGGGGCTAACCGAAAACCAAATCCGTCAGTTGCTGCAAAAACTCAACGGTTCTTCCTTGCCTCAGCCGGTTGATTACCTCATTCGTGAAACGGCAGAGCGATTTGGAAGGTTGAAAATTTCGGCGCAGGAAAAAGGCAGCCTCTTAGTTTCAAGCGATGAGTTACTAGCTAAGCAAATCACCATGGACTCAAAGCTCAAGCCCCTGATGCTCGAGGCAAAGCCGCAAGGAATTTCTTCACCACTTGATGAGCAGGCGCTTTATCACTCGCTCAGGGAAAGTGGCTACCTAGCTGTGCTTGTTAATGACGAGGGCAAGGTAATTGCTCCCTCATCGGTTCATAAAACTTCAAATGAGGCCGCGGTGTTCTTGCAGCAGATTGAAAGGCTTCGAGCTCAAGATGTTGAAATGGCGGATGCTGCTCCTTCATCGGACATGGAAAGAAAGATTCTGCTTGCCCTAAAGACCAAGAGCATTCTGCAGGTTCAAATCAACGCCAACGGCAAGATTATGGATTTCCTGCTTGAACCAATCGGAATTGCCAATGGACGACTTAGAGCACGGGATCGCAAAGCCGATATTGAAAGAACTCTTCCAGTTTCGGCCATCACTTCAATTTTGATCGGTTAGTCATGACCACCGGGCCGCTGATTGTTCAAAGCGATAAAACTGCGCTTCTAGAGGTCGATCACCCGCAAGCTTCCGACGCTCGCCACGACCTGGCAATATTTGCTGAGCTCGAGCGAGCTCCGGAGCACATCCACACCTACCGAATCACCAAGCTTGGTCTTTGGAACGCTCGTGCAGCAGGCCACGGTGGTGACTATGTGCTCGGGGTGCTGGATAAATACGCCAAGTTCGCAATCCCCTCGTCGGTTCGGGTCGATATCTCAGAGACCATGGATCGCTACGGGAAACTTGTAATTCGCAGAAACCCTGATGGGGTGCTTTTGCTAACCAGCGAATCCACGCCCATCTTGCTCGAAGCCTCCAGAAGCCCTCGAATTGCAGCCCTTTTGGGCCCAAGGGTCTCCGAGGACAGCTTTGAAGTCTTGGCCTTTGCCAGAGGATCTTTAAAGCAGGAGCTTCTAAAGCTGGGTTGGCCAGCCGAGGATCTGGCCGGTTATACCCCGGGGGCACCCCACGCAATCGCCCTGAATGAAACCGATTGGAACATCCGAGATTACCAAACCAAGGCCGTTGAGAAATTCTGGGAAGGTGGTTCCGGCGTTGTGGTTTTGCCATGTGGTGCGGGAAAGACAATTGTTGGTGCCGCTGCGATGTCGAGAGCAAAGACTAATACTTTGATTCTTGTCACAAACACTGTCGCCGCTAGACAGTGGCGAGCCGAACTTTTGAAGCGAACGACATTGACCGAAGATGAAATCGCTGAGTACTCCGGCTCTGTCAAAGAAGTAAAGCCAGTGACAATTGCGAGCTACCAAATCCTTACTGCCAAGAGAAAAGGTGAGTACGCGCATCTTGAGCTTTTGAATGCTAAGGACTGGGGATTGATTGTCTACGACGAAGTGCATCTTCTTCCGGCACCTATTTTCAAAATGACTGCTGACTTGCAAGCACGGAGAAGACTTGGGCTTACCGCAACGTTGGTTCGTGAGGATGGAAAAGAAGGGGATGTGTTTTCGCTCATCGGCCCAAAGCGCTTCGACGCTCCCTGGAAAGAAATTGAAGCCGAAGGCTACATCGCTCCAGCTGAGTGTTACGAAATTCGAGTTGACCTTCCAGAACAGGAACGACTTGATTACGCAATTGCTGAGCAAGAAGATCGATATCGCATGGCGGCAACTTCGAAAACAAAGATTCCGGTTATTCACAAGTTGATGGCCAAACACAAAGGTGAACCAACGCTAATCATCGGCCAGTATCTAGATCAGATTGATGAAGTTGCTAGCTTGCTAAGGATTCCTAAAATCACCGGCGAGACTCCGGTGAATGAGCGAGAGAGATTGTTTCAAGCTTTTAGAGAAGGCACCGAGCCAACCCTGGTGGTTTCTAAAGTTGCCAACTTCTCGGTGGATCTGCCTGAGGCATCAGTGGCCATTCAGATCTCGGGTTCCTACGGATCAAGGCAAGAGGAGGCCCAGCGTCTAGGGCGGCTTCTAAGACCCAAGGCCGATGGCCGAACTGCAAGTTTCTACACAATCATCGCCAGAGATACGGTCGATCAAGACTTTGCTCAGAACCGCCAGCGTTTCCTGGCTGAGCAGGGCTACAGCTACCAAATCCTTGATGTTTCAAGCATCTAGAGCACTCAACTAACTCTCAGGTGTCTCACAGCAGATCCTGACAGACTTTGGAGCATGGCAAAAACAAGAGTTCTAATCGTCGATGACGAACCCAACATTCGCGACCTATTGGCAACCAGCCTTCGGTTCGCTGGGTACGAGATTCAGTCAGCAGCCAACGGCGCGCAGGCCGTAGCTGCAGTGACTGAGTCCGAGCCCGACATCATTTTGCTTGATGTCATGCTTCCAGACATGAATGGTTTCAGCGTCACCAAGAAGCTTCGTTCAGCTGGTTTCCAGGCTCCAATTTTGTTTCTAACCGCTCGCGACGACGTTGAAGACAAGATCACAGGCCTTACCGTTGGCGGCGATGATTACCTAACCAAGCCATTTAGTCTCGATGAGGTCGTTGCTCGTATTCAGGCAATCCTTCGCAGAACTAAGACTGCAGATGCTGAGCCTTCGATAATCGATGCTGGTGTAGTTGTAATTAACCAGGACGCCCACGAAGTAACAATCGAAGGTAAACCGGTTGATCTATCCCCTACCGAATACAAACTCCTTAGATTCTTAGTAATGAACTCGGATCGAGTTTTAACCAAAGCGCAGATTCTGGATCACGTTTGGGAGTATGACTTCAATGGTGATATGGGAATCGTTGAATCTTATGTTTCTTATCTTCGCAAAAAGCTTGACCCGATTAGTTCTCGTCCGCTTATTCAAACCAAGCGTGGAGTCGGCTACATCTATAAGAAACTTGACTAATGCAGTCAAGGGTTGGCAAAGCTTGGGAACTGGTTTCACTTCGAATTAAGTTAACCGGTTTGTCAGTTGCGCTAATCGGCCTTCTACTTTTAGTTTCAAGTTTTGGAACCGTGACACTGCTTAGGGCTTACCTTCAGCAAAACACGGACAACCTAATTTCTTCCGCAGCTACCCTTTTGTCACAGGAGGATCCACGCCTTATTGAGCCAAAGATTCTCGCCAAGAGACTAAACCTGCCTAGGCTTCCAAGCGATTATGTAATTGCTGTGCTCGATCCCGAAGGTAAGACTATTTTCAGGATCATGGCCAGGGATTCCGACGAAGATGATCTACCAAATCTTTCGATCCTGAATCTAGCGGGCACCGCGGCAACAGCAGGTTTGCCCTTTGACCTTGACGATCATGGCGGGCTAGGCGATGTCACAATCGACGAACATGACAGCTGGCGGGTAGTGGCTAAACCGTTCCGAAACTTTGCTGCAACGGTTGTAGTTGCCCTTCCAAACAGCGCGAATCTGGAGCTTTTGAGGCAGTATCGGGCTATTGGAGGCGGCTTTGGATTCCTACTTTTGGCCATTAGCGGACTTACCATTTGGCTCACAATTGCCCAGGCCCTTAGGCCACTTCGGGAAGTTGAAAGAACCGCCAAACTGGTTGCCTCAGGGGATCTATCTCAACGCCTGATTGAGCGTCCGGGTAAAACTGAGATTGCCAGACTCAACCGATCTTTGAACTCGATGCTTGATTCTCTGGAAGATTCAGTGTCCTCCAGAAACAAAACCCTTAATCAAATGCGCAGATTCGTGGCTGACGCATCTCATGAACTTCGAACTCCCCTGGTTTCGGTTCGAGGCTACGCCGAGCTTTACCGGCAGGGTGCACTAAAGAATAAATCTGATGTTCAAGAAGCCATGGGTCGAATTGAAGCCGAGGCCATTCGAATGAGCTCGCTTGTTGAATCTCTTCTCACCCTCGCCCGTTTAGATGAAAACCAAAAACTCGAAGCATCCCCTACGGATTTGGCAAAGCTTTCCCGGGATATAATCTCTAGAGATGTCTCTAGCCAGCATAAGATTTCTATTTCACTGCTGACACTTGGTGGAGCAAAATTGCCAAATGACTTTTCTCTAAATGCCGAGCTCAACGAGGGACAGATTCGTCAAGTGCTGGTAAACCTTATTGAGAACGCCAAGCGCTTCAGCCCAGACAAAGGCTCAATTGAAATTGCCGTCGGACAAAAAACTGATGATGAGGTAATTCTCGAGGTAATCGATCACGGAGAGGGAATTCCAAAGCAGCTGCGAGACAAAGTCTTTGAGCGTTTCTACCGGGCGGATAACTCGCGAAACCGTGACACCGGTGGAACAGGATTGGGCCTTGCGATTGTTAAAGAGATTGTCACCTTACATAAGGGCCGTATTGAAGTTCGAGAAACACCAGGCGGCGGAGCAACCTTTAGGATCAAGCTCCCGGTCCACCACAACTGGGTATAGTTTCTCTCCACAGCTTTTTTGGTGTCTAACCCAATAAGTAGCTGGGTAGTTAGCCTTATCCCCAATAGAAGGGATACTTTAAAAATGGCTCAGTTTCAAGTCGACAGCGAGCAAGTGCTGGCAGCTACCGGAACAATTAACGCAACTATTTCTAGGCTTCAGTCCGAGGTCCAGTCACTTCACACCCAACTGCAAAACCTGCAGGGTTCGTGGCGAGGAGCTGCGGCCGAATCTTTCCAGGCCTTGGCTAATCGCTGGCGAACCACTGCAGGCGCAGTTGATGCTCAGTTAGCTGAGATTGGAGTGGCTCTTAGCCTTGCGGCTTCGCAGTATCGCGATATTGAGTACGCCAACCAAAGGTTGTTTTTGTAAGTTAGAAGCCCATACCTTCGCCGCCACCTTGAGGCATTGCAGGTGCTGCAGGCTCAGGCTTTTCGGCGACTACTGCTTCGGTTGTCAAGAACAATCCGGCGATGGATGCTGCGTTCTGAAGTGCTGAACGAGTCACCTTCACTGGGTCATTGATTCCAGCTGCAAGCATGTCAACGTACTCACCGGTTGCGGCGTTTAGGCCGTGACCGGAAGGTAGGTTCTCAACCTTGTCAGCAACAACGCCTGGCTCTAGGCCTGCGTTGATAGCAATCTGTTTCAAAGGAGCTGAGATAGCAACGCGCACGATGTTCGCGCCGGTTGCCTCGTCGCCTTCAAGCTTTAGCTTGCTGAATGCAGTCTTGCCAGCCTGTAGTAGAGCAACTCCACCACCTGCAACAATTCCTTCTTCAACGGCAGCCTTGGCGTTTCGAACTGCATCTTCGATGCGGTGCTTGCGCTCCTTTAGCTCAACTTCGGTAGCGGCTCCAGCCTTGATAACTGCAACTCCACCGGCAAGCTTGGCTAGACGCTCCTGTAGCTTCTCGCGGTCGTAGTCCGAGTCGGTAGCTTCGATTTCGCGACGGATCTGCTCAACGCGACCGGCAATCTGAGCCTGGTCGCCCGAGCCCTCAACGATTGTGGTCTCATCCTTGGTGACAACGATCTTGCGAGCGCGGCCCAACATAGTCAAATCAGTGTTCTCAAGCTTTAGGCCTACCTCTTCCGAGATAACCTGTCCACCGGTCAGAATTGCGATGTCCTGAAGCATCGCCTTACGACGGTCACCAAAGCCTGGGGCCTTTACGGCAACAGACTTAAAGATTCCGCGGATCTTGTTCACGATCAAGGTAGCTAGTGCTTCGCCTTCGATGTCTTCAGCGATAACAAGCAGTGGCTTGCCAGCCTGAATGACCTTGTCAACAACAGGAAGTAGGTCCTTGATGTTAGTGATCTTGGAGTTCGCGATTAGAACGTAAGCATCTTCTAAAACAGCTTCCTGACGCTCTGGATCGGTGACCATGTAAGCGGAAATGTAACCCTTGTCGAATCGCATACCTTCTGTTAGCTGAAGCTCAATTCCGAATGTGTTTGATTCTTCAACGGTGACAACACCTTCGCGGCCAACCTTGTCGATTGCCTCAGCGATGATTTCACCAATCTGGGTATCTCCTGCAGAAATAGATGCGGTAGCAGCAATCTGCTCCTTGGTCTCAACTGGCTTTGCGTTAGCAAGTAGCTCGACGGTTACTGCCTGAACAGCTTTTTCGATTCCGCGCTTTAGGCTGATCGGGTCAGCACCGGCTGCAACGTTGCGAAGTCCTTCGCGAACAAGTGCCTGGGCTAAAACGGTAGCGGTGGTAGTTCCATCTCCTGCTACGTCGTCAGTCTTTTTTGCAACTTCTTTAACAAGCTCTGCACCGATCTTCTCAAACGGGTCCTCAAGCTCGATTTCTTTAGCGATTGAAACACCGTCGTTAGTGATTGTTGGTGCTCCCCACTTCTTCTCAAGAACGACGTTGCGTCCACGAGGGCCAAGGGTCACCTTTACGGTGTCGGCCAGAATGTTTAGGCCGCGCTCTAGGCCGCGACGGGCCTCTTCATTGAAAGCTATGATTTTTGCCATTTTTGGGTTTCTCCCGAAGTTGGTATGTAGGTGGGTTTTAGCACTCTATTTGTTTGAGTGCTAACTCTATTTTTAGCACTCTCTGGGCAGGAGTGCAAGTGGGGGCTGGGCATGAAAAAACCGCCTCCCCGAAGGAAGGCGGTTTTTTGTAAGCCTAGGTGGTCCTAGATTAGGTTGACGGCGTCGGCCTGAGGGCCTTTGTCGCCGTTCTTTACTTCGAACTCAACGCGCTGGTTCTCCTTGAGCTCCTTGTAGCCATCGCCCTGGATAGCTGAGAAGTGAACGAATACGTCCGCTCCACCGTCCTGAGTAATAAAGCCGAAGCCTTTCTCAGCGTTGAACCACTTTACGGTTCCTTGTGCCATGTGTTTCTCCTGTTACCTTGTGTTTGAATGCAGCTTCGAGGGCCCTTGGGCCTTCTAACTCAGTCGCTTCCAAACCGGGGGATCCAGGATTGCATTACTAAACCAACAGCTTTTGGGGCTAGGGCTTTTTCTACGACCATTTAGTACTCTATCCATGAATAGGCCCCAATAGCAAAGAAGTTTTTTAGGCCCATATAGCTGGATTAGCCGAGGTAATCGGTGCCAATCAATACAGTCACGGGGGCCAAAAACTGGTCCGAAACGGTGATTGCCGCACCCGGAAAAGCAGTCAAAAGCCCCGCCGCATCAGCCCTGTAGGCCTCGCTTGAAAGAAAAATCAAGGTTGAAGCTGCCGGTTCTAGGGCAGGATCTAGATCAGACAAGCTGGACGCAGAGACAATGTTCCAGCCTGCTTCTAGCAGCTGGTCCCCCATGGCCTGGGCCTTGCCGGTATTGGTTCCATCAACAATTGCCACCTCGAGCTGGGGAACAGTTTCCTCCTGGGCCACTAGGCCAGAGAGAATAACTCCGGTATCCCATAGCTGAAGGCCCAAAATACCTCCACCAGCTAAAGCAGCGGATAGGAAGGTAAGGGTTAGAAAAGAAACGATGTAATCAAGAGCTCTCTTTGGGGCAAGGTGCTTTCCTCCAACACCGCTAGCGGTGTCGAATTCGTCCTTGGCAGACTTGGGCATGGGATCTCTTAAATTCAAAAGGTCGGGGACCTTTATATTAGGCATCAAGACCTTAAGAAAGGTAGCCCCAATATGAACTACCCCAACAACAAGCCCGAGTCCAAGTGGCGCGAGGAATTGACCGAATTTGAGTACCACGTTCTTCGGGAAGCTGGCACTGAGCGCGCCTACACCGGGCCACTGTTGGATGAAAAGCGTATAGGGATCTTTCGCTGCCGTGGCTGTCAGGCTGAGCTGTTTAGATCTGAAACCAAATTTGATTCGCACTGCGGTTGGCCAAGTTTTTATGAACCAAAATCAACTGACGCGGTTGAGCTTCTAGAAGACACCACGTTGGGCATGAAGCGTGTTGAAGTTCGCTGCCGAGCCTGCGGCTCACACCTAGGACACGTATTTGAAGATGCCCCGCAAACCCCAACTGGAGATCGCTACTGTATCAACTCCGTTAGCATTACCTTCGAGCAAGCTAACTAGAAGCTTGAGAGAGAAGTTCTGAAGACGTGATCATTGGACTTGGCACTATCATCAACGTGTTTGCGATACTCATCGGAACTTCCGCGGGGGTTCTAGTAGGCAATCGCCTAAGCGAAAAAACCTCCCGAGTTGTCACTGACGGCCTAGGTCTCGTTGTTTTAGTGCTCGGTGGCCTAAACGTTATCTCCCTGTTAGAGGCTGAGTTTGTGGCTTCTGTGGGACCCGGCATTCCGCTTTTGATTGTCATCGGGGCAATTCTGATAGGCGGAATCATTGGCTCTGCCCTAAAAATTGAGCAGCGACTTGAAAAATTCGGCACGGTTTTGCAAAAGCGTTTTGCAGGCAAAGGAACCAAAGACTCCAAGGAGAAGTTCATCACTGGATTTGTGAACGCATCTCTTGTGTTCACGATTGGTCCGCTAGCAATCCTTGGAGCACTAAGTGATGGCCTGGGACAAGGCATCGAGCAGCTTGCCACCAAATCGATCCTCGACGGCTTTGCCTCTTTGGCATTTGCAGCAAGTCTTGGTTGGGGTGTTGCACTCTCGGCAATTCCGGTGGGAATTTGGCAAGGTCTACTTACTGTCTTGGCATTCGCGATTGGTTCGGTTGTTTCGGCTCCAGTTATCTCCGCATTGACAGCTACCGGAGGGGTATTGCTTCTTGGCGTTGGCCTGAGGCTTCTGCAGATTCGTCAAGTTGCAGTTGGAAACATGCTGCCGGCGTTGATAGTTGCGCCGATACTTACCTTGATTTTGATTTCGATTTAGTGGGGCCGACCAGGGGACTTGAACCCCTAACCCCCGCATTACAAGTGCGGTGCGCTACCAATTGCGCCAGGTCGGCCTGTTCCTAGAAGAACAAGCCTCTAGGTACCCCCAAAGTCTATCTAAAAAGCCAAAACTGGGCCAAGCAGACAAAGCCCCAAGTTAGCTAGCTGTAGTAAACATCATCCAGGGTCACTGTTAGAAGCTCTCGTTGCTCTAGGTGCTTGGCCAAGGCTTTGAAGACGTACTTTGGGGTTCGGTCATTGAAGTGATCGAGCAAAATTGTGCGATCTCTAATCCACTTGTTTCCCAGCTGAAGAATATATCGCTTTCTTTGCACCGCACTATCGCCAAGAGAGCCACTCCACATAACCGGGGATGTGTAGCCCATGTCTTTAGCGACGTTTATGACCCTGGCATCAATCCGCCCATAGGGAGGCCGGTAGTAGGGCTTGGCACTTACCCCAAAATTATCCTCTATGAAGCTGCCGCATTTTCTAAGCTCTTGCTCTATTCCAGCAGTCGAGAGCCTTGTCATGCTCGGGTGGGAGTGGGTGTGGTTTGCCAACTGAATCTTTCCAGCATCAACAAGTTCTTGAATCTGCTCGCGATTTTTCTTCCAGGCTGGGTAGACAGAGTTGATGAAAAATGTCATCCGCAAGTCGTATCTCTCAACAAAATCCAAATAATCGCGAACGCCTGCAGCACTTGCTCCATCATCAACTGTCCAAGCAATTCGCTTGACTGGCGATTCAGGAAGGCGAATGCGCCTACCTTCCTTAAGAGCTGTTCGTTGAAAGCCCAGTGGGCCTAGTGGCGAGGCAACTCGATCACGAATGATTGGGTCTGGAACAATTAGCGGACCGCCGGCTGCTTGGGCTGCCGAGGGAAAGAAAAACCCCGCAGCCGAGGCAGCGAGGAATTCTCTTCTAAACAATTTTACTTTTAGCCCTGGGCACCGGTAGTAGAAAACTGGACAAACTGAGCAAAGCGCGCAGCGCTTGCAAGTTCCTCGCCGGTCTCCCAGGTGTACTGCTGCCCGTTTACCAAAACGGTTGGGGTTCCGCTGACTTGGATTCCAGTACCCGGGATCGGCTCTGTTAGAGCTCTCTCGGTTGAGTCCTTAATCCAGTTTCCAAAAGCCTTTTCATTGATGCAGCTAGAAAGAAGGTCCATGTTGGTGGCCCCGACTTCTTCAGCGAAACTGATCAGCTCATCGTTCTCGGGTCCCGGAGCACCTTCGGTGGGCTGTGACTTGAATAAACGGGTGTTGTATTCAAAGAAATTGTCAGGTGAGTGCTCTGAAACGCAGAGGGCTGCGTTTGCGGCTCTGGAAGAAAAGGTGTTCGGTGAGCCACGCCCATCTAGGAAAGAAAGGGCGTGCATTTCAACGGTTGCCATTCCTGAGGCAACCCAGTTCTTAATCTGCTCGCTGTTTGGAAGCTCAAACACGGCGCAAATCGGGCACTGATAGTCAACATAAATGATGATCTCCACAGGAGTTTCTCCCGGGGCAGGAGTGGGGCTGAACTCTGAGGTGAACACCTTCAGGTCAGTTCCGACCTTGACGCCATCGCTGAAACTCGCGTTTGTAGGAACTGCGGTGGACTGGGTGCTGGCATTAAAGATTGTTAGCGCTACGGCTCCGACGGCCACAATCACCGAGATTGCGATTCCAAGTTGGATGAGAACGCGCTTGAGCTTATCGCCCTTTTGCTGCTGCTCCCTGAGGGCCTTAGCCTTGGCGCGGGCAGCTTCGCGCTGCTCTGATCTGGTTGGTCTTGGGGTGTTTGAGGTCATTTGGGTAGTTTACAACAGGTTTTTGGACCCTGAAGGCCCCGTGTTTAGGGGCCTTTGGCGGTGCGATAATAAGAAGTACTCGACAGCGCCTCTGTTGAGTGAATTCACTAAGGATCGTCCGGCACGTACCTGCCGGTGAAGGAGATGCATCATGGCATCAGTTAAGTTCCAGAAAGCGACCCGGACATACCCGGGCGGCACAACCCCAGCGGTAGACGCAATTGATCTAGAAATCGCCGACGGCGAATTCCTAGTTCTAGTTGGTCCTTCCGGTTGCGGAAAATCCACCACCTTGCGAATGCTTGCAGGGCTGGAAGAAGTAAATGGTGGACAGATTCTGATTGGTGACCGCGACGTCACCAACATCCCACCAAAAGATCGCGACATCGCGATGGTGTTCCAAAACTATGCTTTGTACCCACACATGACTGTTGCAGAGAACATGGGCTTCGCACTCAAAATTGCAGGAGTTGCAAAAGAAGAGCGCGCAGCGCGCGTTCTTGATGCAGCGAAACTTCTCGATCTTGAGCCATACCTAGACCGCAAGCCAAAGGCGCTTTCTGGTGGTCAGCGCCAGCGCGTTGCGATGGGTCGCGCAATTGTTCGTAAGCCCCAGGTATTCCTAATGGATGAGCCGCTATCGAACTTGGATGCCAAGCTAAGAGTTCAGACTCGAACTCAGATTGCTTCGCTTCAGCGTCGCCTAGGAGTCACAACCGTTTACGTGACTCACGACCAGGTCGAGGCTATGACCATGGGTGACCGCGTAGCTGTTTTGAAGGACGGCGTTCTTCAGCAGGTCGCAACCCCTAGGGAGCTCTACGAAACTCCTAAAAACGTCTTCGTCGCAGGATTTATAGGTTCCCCAGCCATGAACCTACTTCAGTTGCCTATCGTCGATGGCGGAGTCCAGTTCGGAAACACCGTAGTCAAGATTGACAAGTCAGTGCTCGCAAAAACCACCGCCAAGCAAGTTACTTTGGGAGTAAGACCTGAGAACCTAGCTGTTTCTAAGTCCGAGGGAATCTCAGTTGAGGTTGACGTGGTTGAAGAGCTTGGTTCTGACGGATACCTATACGGTTCGGCAACAGTTGATGGTTCTCACACCGAACTGGTTTCCCGAGTCGACGGTCGCGACCACCCTCACAAGGGAGAAACTGTCTTCCTAAACCCTGAGGGCGGCATCATGCACCTGTTCGATGTTGTCACCGGAGAGCGCCTGAACTAGCTCAGTGACCCGAGTATTTGGGGACTAAAGCTTCGGGCGGGACTTTGAAATCTCGTACAAGGCTACGGATGCTGCAATTCCGGCGTTCAGCGATTCGGTTTCCTTGGCGATCGGAATAGACAAAACAGTGTCGCAGTTTTCCTGAACCAGTCTGGATAAGCCCTTGCCTTCAGAGCCAATCACTAGAACTAATCCCTCGTTAGAAAGATTGAACTTTGGAAGCGAGACATCGCCGCCCCCATCAAGACCAACTACAAACAGCTTCCTTTTTTTGAATTCTTTCAAAGTTGCGTTCAAATTCCCAGCTAACGCAACAGGAACCCTCGCTGCAGCTCCAGCTGAAGTTTTCCAGGCAGCTGCTGTGACTCCAGTTGAACGGCGCTGCGGAAGAATGACGCCATGGCCGCCGAAGGCGGCAACCGAGCGAATAATTGCTCCGAGGTTTCTAGGGTCTGTGATTCCATCCAGTGCCACAAACAAGGGCTTGGATCCGCGAGCTAGGACTTTATCTAGAAGCTCCATAGGGTGAGAGTAATTGTAGGGCGGCACTTGAAGTGCAACTCCCTGATGAACAGAATCAAATCCTGTTAGACGATCGATTTCTGGACGAGTGACTTCGTTGATTGGAATCTTGCGCAAGTTGGCCAAGGTGATTGCCTCTTTGACGCGATCATCCATCTCAATTCTGGATGCAAGATACAAAGCGGTAGCCGGAACCTTGGCGCGCAAAGCCTCAACCACTGAGTTTCTTCCCGATAGAACTTCAAAGCTTTCAGAAGCCTTGGTGATACGCCGTCCTTTTCTAGCAGCAGCGCCTGCAACACCAGCAGTCTTTGGTCCCGATGCTACGAATTCACCCTTGCGGGAAACTCTTACTCCGGTTGCTCTTTTCTTGTCCGCAGATTTTTTAGCTCTAAAAGCTTTGTGGCCTTTGCGATCCTCGGCTTTGGGAGTTGGTCCTTTGCCTTCGAGCTTCTTGCGCCCGTGGCCTCCAGTACCAACATTCGGTCCCTTTTTGCCCTTAGCGGCTCCTGGTCGAATCGGTTTGCTAGGCACCTAGGCTCCAATGTGTTGAGCCAGCTGAGTCTTCTAAAACCACGCCAACTGCATTTAGCTGATCGCGGATGCGATCAGATGTTTTGAAATCTTTACTATCTCTTGCAACGTTTCGTTGTTCAATTAGAGATCGAACGAGGCCATCGAGTGCGCTCATGGCAGCTGCTGAAGAACCCGAACCTTGCCAGAACTTAGCTGTCGGATTGATGTTCAAAACATCCACCATTGCCAACACTTCAGCATAGTTGCGAGCTGCCTGATGAGGTAGCTGGTCATCGAGGCTGGCGTTGCCTTCGCGAACGCTCTCGTGCAATACAGCCAGAGCTGCTGGAATATTGAGGTCGTCATTCATGGCGGTGGTGAACTTCTCCGGAAAAGCGCTCGGATCCAATTCGATTTTGCCAAGCAGACCCTTTTCGTTCAACGCGCGGGCAGCCCGATCCAAGAAGGTTCTGATTCGTTCCAGGGCGGATTCCGATTCGGCAAGTACACCTTCGTTGTAATCCAGTACAGATCGATACTGCGCTGAACCAAGGTAATAGCGAAGCGCCAGAGCATTTGAGTCGGTGAGCACATCGCTAACCAAAATTGAATTTCCGAGGGACTTACTCATCTTTTGGCCGTTGACATTTACCAGTCCATTGTGGAGCCAGAAGTTTGCAAATTCGTGTCCAGCTGCTCGGGACTGAGCAAGTTCGTTTTCGTGATGCGGGAAGCGAAGATCTAATCCCCCACCGTGAATATCAAACTTGGTGCCTAAGTACTTAACACTCATTGCCGAGCACTCGATGTGCCAACCGGGTCTTCCAAGTCCAAACGGTGAATTCCAGGCAGCGTCCCTAGGCTCTGAATCCTTGTGTGATTTCCAAAGGGCAAAATCTCTCGGGTCTTTCTTACCGCGAGCTGGGGCCTCGGAATCATCAATTAGATCATCTGATTTTTGGTTAGTTAGCTCACCGTACTCTTTCCAGCTTGCTGCGCTGAAATAAACATCAGCGGATCCCTCAACCTGATAGGCATGTCCTTTTTCAATCAGAAGTTGGATTAGCTCGATCATCTCGATGATGTTTGCGGTGGCGCGAGGCTCGTATGTCGGAGCCGCTATATCTAGCCGGCTGTAGCTATCAGAAAAAAGCTGCTCGTATTTGAAGGCAAGTTCCCACCAAGCAAGATTTTCTTTTTTGGAGTTTTCTAAAACCTTGTCATCGATGTCTGTTACGTTTCGAATCAAACTGACTTTCAGACCACTTGCTTCTAGCCAGCGGCGAAGCTGGTCATAGACCAAAGCAGATCGAAGGTGACCTAGATGTGGGGCTGACTGAACAGTTGGGCCGCACAGATATATGCCTACTTGGCCGTTTTTTAGTGGTTTGAATTCCCTCAACGACTGGCTTCGGGAGTCAAAAAGCTGCAGGGTCACGAGCTAAAGCCTACCTTTCGAACCAAACTGGTTGCGATAGCCGCGAGGCCCTCGTCGTTACCTAAAAAGCCGAGTCCATCTGTGGTGGTGGCTGAAACGCTAATAGGCGCACCAATTATTGATCCCAGGTGAGTTTCGAGCTCAAGTCTTCGCGGTGAAAGCTTGGGCTCATTGCCAATTAGTTGCACCGAAACATTCACCGGCTCGAAGTCGTGTTTGGTGAGTAGCTCAAGTGTTCCTCTCAAGAACACCTCACCTGAGGCTCCAGCAAATTCAGGTCTGTCAACTCCAAAGTTGGAACCGATATCTCCAAGTCCTGCTGCGGCTAGAAGTGCATCGACCACAGAGTGAGCGATGACGTCGCCATCGCTGTGACCTTCAAGCCCACGATGTCCTTGCCATTCCAGGCAACCGAGCTGAAGAGATTTAGTTGCGTCGTCACTGAAGCGGTGAGAGTCGGATCCGATTCCAGTTCTGGCACCAGATAACAAGTATCCTTGGGCGGTTTCTAAATCTTCGGCGGTGGTAATTTTCATCGCCACTTCTTCGCCAGGAACCATCATCACAGTCCCACCAAAAGCTTGAACCAAACTTGCATCGTCTGTGTAATCAGCAGCTGCTGCCACATGGGCCTTAACAATTAGTACAGCCGGAAATCCTTGAGGAGTTTGAGCTCTGATTAGTTCGGCGCGATCAACGGTTTCTTCGACTAAATCGCCTCGATACTTTTTGATGGTGTCTGCAACTGCAAGAGCTGGAATAACACCAATTTGGTTTTCGAATACCGCATCTGCAACGCGATTGAACAAATTTGTTGAGGTAAGGGCCCTTGCTGAATCGTGCACTAAAACTATGTCGATGCCGCCAGCCAAAACTGCGAGCGCCTCTGATACTGACTGCTGCCTGGTTGCTCCTCCCACCACAACTCGAATGTCAACACCCTGGGAATCAAGTTGGTTTTCAAGCTCGAGGATTTGAGAAAGGTGAGATTCAGGAACGGCGATAATCAGTTGGCGTAAGTTATCGGTGGCCAGAGCTCGATAGATGGAGTGCTCCAGAAGAGATTTTCCAGCAAGCTCAACGAATGCTTTAGGTTGATTGGCTCCTAAGCGCTCTCCCCGACCTGCTGCCAGTAGCACCACCGCCACTGCGCGAGGGGTCATAGCTTTTTGTCTTTCCTAGGAGGCCAGAACTTGGTCAAGTAGCGCCGAGGCTTTTTCCTCGTCGGTCTTTTTTGCAAGGGCTAGCTCGGAAACGAGAATCTGGCGCGCTTTGGCAAGCATGCGCTTTTCACCAGCTGAAAGTCCGCGGTCCTGATCTCTTCTCCAAAGATCTCTAACTACTTCAGAGACCTTTACAACATCTCCTGAGGCAAGCTTCTCCAGGTTCGCTTTATACCTTCTGGACCAGTTGGTTGGCTCTTCGATGAATTCTGCCCGAAGCACGTCAAATACCTGCTGAAC
>CAMAXJ010000018.1 GCA_945862155.1 Rhodoluna limnophila | reverse complement strand
AGGAACTGGAAAGTATTTGAAGGAAGTAAGCGGTGGCAAGGTTCAAGTAATTGGTTGTGACCCGAAGGGTTCAATCTATTCCAAGACCGAAACCAACTCGATGCCATACCTGGTTGAAGGTGTTGGCCGCGGCGATGACTTTTTGCCTGCTGCTTACAACTCAGATGTAGTTGATGAAGTGATTCCGGTGCCTGATGCCGAGAGTTTTGAAATGACCAGAAGGCTAGCTCGCGAAGAAGGCCTGATGGTTGGCCCAAGTTGTGGGATGGCTGCAGCTGCTGCGCTAAAGGTAGCTAAAGATCTACCAGCCGATGCAGTGGTGGTTGTGATCTTGCCTGATGGTGGAAGAGGCTATCTTGCCAAGGTATTCAACGATGGTTGGATGCAAACCCACGGGTTCCTAGGCGATGACTCGTCTGTGAAGCTTGCCGACAAGGTCGATTTCAAACCAGCTGGTATTCCATTTGTTCTGGAAAATGACTCTCTGGTTAGCGCTAGACAGTCAATCGAGGATTCAGGCCTTTCTTCGCTACCTGTGATGGTCAAAACTCCCCCGGTACGAATCGGTCACGTTATTGGCACAATTTCTTTGGAGCAGATTGACGCTGCCGCTCCTACCGCGACAGTCAAGGACATCCTTGGAGCAAAACCAGTACTAGTTGGCTCAGGCCAAGGTGTTGAAGTTGCCAAGAAGCTATTGGCCTCGAACGATTTTGCTCTGCTGCTACACGACGGTGAAGTTGAAGCCCTGCTAAAGCCAGGGCAGCTGAGCTAACCTAGTAAAAATAAGAAAAGGTAAAAAATGACCGAGTTTGAAACCAGAGCCATCCACGTCTCCCAGGATCCGGATGCCAACAATGGTGCGGTTATTCCACCTATCTATATGTCTTCCACTCACAAACAAGACGGAGTTGGTGGACTTCGCGGTGGCTACGAATACAACCGAGCTGCAAACCCATCAAGAACTGCCCTGCAGGAAGTTCTTGCCAGCCTGGAAGGCGGCAAGTTTGGTCTTAGCTTTGCCTCCGGTCTTGCCGGTGAAGATGCCGTAATTCGTGCCACTTGCGCACCTGGCGATCACGTAATTCTTAGCGATGACCTGTATGGCGGAACCTTTAGGCTCATGAACCGCATTCACCGTGCCGCTGGAATCGATTCCGAGGTTGTGGACATGCGAGACCTCGCTGCCCTAAAAGCTGCCATCAAGCCAGGCAAGACAAAGTTGATTTGGGTTGAAACTCCAACTAACCCAATGCTTGAAGTTTTGGATATTGCGGCAATTGCCAAAGTTGCCAAAGAAAATGGCGTCTTGAGTGTGATGGATAACACCTTTGCAACCCCTTACCTTCAGCGACCACTAGAGCTTGGAGCTGACATTGTCACTCACTCAACCACCAAATACATCGGTGGTCATTCAGACCTTCTAGGTGGAGCGGTGATTGTCAACGATGAAGAGCTTTACGAAAAAATCCGCTTCTTGCAGTTTGCAGCCGGTGCAGTTTCAAGCCCGTTTGATGCGTGGCTCACCCACCGCTCAATCAAAACCCTTGCTGTTCGTATGGAAAAGCACTGCTCCAACGCGCAGGCAGTAGCTGAATTTCTAGACGGACACAAAAACGTCGAGCAGGTTTACTACCCCGGTCTTCCAGCTCACCCTGGCCACGACCTAGCAAAAAAGCAGATGTCCGGATTTGGTGGAATCGTTAGCTTGCGCTTTGCTACCGAAAAAGCCGCCAAAGACTTCTGCAACAAAACTAAGTTGTTTACTCTTGCCGAGAGCCTTGGAGGGGTTGAATCACTTGTGAATCACCCAGCTGAGATGACTCACGCTTCGGTGAAGGGCACCCCACTAGAGGTTGGCCCAGAGATTGTTCGTCTGTCGGTTGGGATCGAAAACCCTAAGGATCTAATCGCCGACTTGGCGCAAGCTCTTAGTTAGTCGGTTTTTGGAAGACGATCAGTCTTCAATAGCTTGATGCCGTAAATCAGAGTTCCAATAAACAAAGCCGCCACGGCCACGTAAGCGGCAATTGTAATTTCCTGGGCTAGCTCAAAAGAGACTCCGAGCTGGCGCACGTTCAGGGCAATAATAAGGTTGCCAACCAATATTCCAAGCAGTCTTTGAGGAGCTTTGCTTACCAGCCAGGCAGCAATTGGAGCTCCCAGGGCGCCACCTATTCCAAGGGCAACAACAGCATCCCAAGGAATCTCAGATGGGCCAAGTCCCACCAAAAAGCCAATACTTGCAGCCAGGGCAATTACAAACTCCGCCGTGTTGGTAGTTCCAATTGCCTTGCGAGGTTCAAGGGCATTGGATGCAGTCAAAGAAGTAGTAACCACCGGCCCCCAACCACCGCCACCGGTCGAATCAATAAAGCCACCAACCAGTCCAAGGGGAGCAAGCCATCTAGCACGAGCTCTACGTTTTTTACCCAAAATGATTGGTCTGGTGAAGCGGTACAAAACCAGGGCACCCAGAACAAACAGGATGCTCGCAGTCCAGGGTCTAGCTGCAGAAAGATCAACGTTCGAAAGTAGCACCGCACCAATGAAGGCACCGACAGCACCTGGCACCGCAACTTTTACCAGCGCATGCCAGTCGACGTTGCCAAATTTGATGTGCGATGCGCCTGAGATAGAAGAAGTAACAATTTCAACTAAGTGCACAATTGCAGATGCTGCAGCCGGGTTGTAAGCCAAAAAGATAAGAAGTGTGGTGGAGGTAATTCCAAAGGCCATACCCATCGCGCCATCAACAAGTTGCGCTAAAAACCCCGTAACCGAGACAAGCAGCAAAACCCACATGAGTTCAAATCTATTGGGTGGGGCTATCTAAGCAGGGCTAACCAAACTGTGAGTTTGCCTAGATTTCACCTTTATCTAGACCCTTCAGCACTTGCTGTGCTCGCTTTCTTACCTCTGGCAAATCGGAAAGTCTTTTGAGTCCATTGTTTTGCTGGAACATTCGGTGGTTTTTTGCAAAGGCTGCTGAGTTTCGATCCAGAAAGTCCCAATACAAAGTAGTAAATGGGCAGGCGGTGTCTCCCGTCCTTTCCTTCGAGTTGTAAGCACAGCCTTTGCAGTAATTTGTCATTCGAGAAATGTAGGCACCGCCTGCAGCATATGGCTTAGTCATCATCTGACCACCATCAGCATGAACACCCATACCGATAACGTTTGGAACCATTACCCACTCCGATGCATCAACAAACTGCTCACGCATCCAATCCAAAAACTCTTGCGGATTGGTGCCGGTAATAAGCGCCAGGTTGCTCAAGA
Organism: Rhodoluna limnophila; assembly: GCA_945862155.1. Classification (GTDB taxonomy): domain Bacteria; phylum Actinomycetota; class Actinomycetes; order Actinomycetales; family Microbacteriaceae; genus Rhodoluna; species Rhodoluna limnophila_A. The sequence continues at coordinate 17,987 of CAMAXJ010000018.1, read as the reverse complement.
TCATCAGCCTTGGGATGTGGTGAGTCCAGCCGCGGTTGTGAATGGCCTCGACTTCATTAGCCACACAGTTCATCTTGGTCTTGGAGGGTTCAACAAAAAGTGGCAGAAGCTTACGCTTGGCGTTCAGCCCGTTTTTGTGCTTGTAGTCCTCACCTAAGAACCAATACATTCCGTTGATGTATTCGCGCCATCCAATTACCTGACGAACAAAGCCCTCAACGGAATTCAAGGGCACTCCGCCTTTTTTGTACTTTGCGATAACTGCGGAAACCACTTCGCCTGGGTGCAGTAAACCGTTGTTGATGTATGGACTGATCACCGAGTGGTGCAGGCTCCAGCTCTCAGTTGTCACAGCATCTTCGTAAGGTCCGAATTCCTCAAGGTGCTTATCAACAAAGACCTTCAGGCGCTTGAGTGCTCCAACCCTTGTGGTTTCCCAGTAAGCCGAAGGCTCTACGCCAAGTTCCTTGGCGACCTCTTTATCTATTTTGTCTGGAGATGTCTCTGGGTACTTATCCCAGCTGTAGTTCTTGGGTGGTGGAAGTCTATTGTCTTCGTCAAAATTCCAGGCATCGCCTTCTGGCTTGCCGTCTTTCACCAAAATCCCCAGACGCAATCTTTGCTTGCGATAGAAATTTTCCATAACGAATGTCTTTTGTGCTTCCGCCCAGGAAGTAAAAAGAGTTCTGGATGTAAGAAAGAAGTCGTTCTCCACAAACTCAGCACCGAGTTCCTTGAGCTGTCGATACTGAACGAAGCTGGATGGTTCGGCACACACCAGCTGCTTGATGCCAGTTTCTTTCATGATGGCTTTGAGCCCCGTTGGGGTATCGGCAGCTTTCCTGTAGTGAACTTCGAAGCGGGCTGATCGTAGCTCTTGGGCGAAGTGCCTGGCGGAAGAGATAAGAAAGTACAGGCGCTGTTTGTTCCAGGCTCTGCCGCTAGTCATCCGCTTGGACTCAACTATTGCGATTGCATCCGTTTTTGGATTGGCGCTTTTTAGAGCACCGAAGTCTTTGTTCAGGTGATCGAAGGGGATGAAAATCAGCTTGGTCTTCATTAGCCCTTGCACTTTTTGGAGCAGTACTTGACTGTCTCCCAGTCTTTGGCCCACTTCTTGCGCCACTCAAACTTCAAACCGCAGCGCTCACAGGTTCGAGGCTCGAAGCCATTTTTAGTCTTTGGGGTGGGCACATCTCAAATCTATTAGAAAACAGTTGCCCAATCAGCTACTAGATTCCAACTTATTCTTGTGCCAGAGCCTGTCAATCACATCTTGCCCGAACTTAGATCCGACGAAGTCGTAAACCTGTTGGTAGTAGGTCCTAATCTCCATTCGCAAAGGTCTAGGTATCTCACTTTTCACCTTGGCACCATTAACTACCTCAGCGTAGTTAGCCTCCCTAAAAGGCAGATCAAGGAACTCGCACAAACGCGCAACTGCTGAATCGGAAAATAACTCTTCGTAAAAAGCATAAAAAATGTCTTCTCTGGGAAAAACAGCTTCGAGATTTGCGATGGTTAGGTCGTATCTTGTCCTGATAGCAAATCTTGGCTTCATGTAGTTCATGCCCAATATTTCGGCTTCCACATTAGGGTTGTCGGGTTGTTCTCTAACTTTGTGTCTGGCGTACATGCGGTTGGCCGAGATGCAGCGTTCGACTGGGTCTCGCATAAGAAAAATCACTTTGACTCTAAATCCCGCTTGTTGCAGCAATCCGCTTATGCGAGCCAGTTCCGAGGTAGGCAGTGCGGCGTATGAGGGGGTGATGTCGCCCGTAATTCTTACGCGTGTTCCTTCGATAACTAAAGACTTGAAGTAGTCCACATACTTTGAGTTGTCACGACGAAATTGTAGCTGACGCTCTTCATCGTTTTTTGGAAAAAAGCTGCTGAACCAATTGGGAATTCTTCTTCGAAGCGGTGGAGTCTTGTCGGCCACGAATTTTTGATCAAAAACGTGGTATTCCTTCATGAAACCTAAATCAACTTCGGGAAGTCTACTTAAGTAGGCATGCAGCCAGGAGGTCCCTGCTTTTTGCGCACCAACGCCGAGGACAAAAGTTGGGGTTGACGGTTTGTTCACATTCAAAACCCTAATTCACGAACGCGCGGTATCTGTGAGTCTGTGGGGACTGTTCCCGATGCGTTAACGCACTAGTCATCCCAGGTACAAAAACTTCGGTATTGGACTAGGCCGGAGGCTAAATCCAATGGTCCTATGAGGATTTGAGAATCAAATCTGCAAATTCCCTTATTGCCCCTGCTCCACCCCGTTTTGATAGGACAATCTTTGCTAAGTGACGAATACTTGGATTGCAATCCGATGGCACTACCGGCCAACCAACGAGTTTTAGGCACTCAGAGTCATTGATGTCATTTCCCATGTAGGCAACATCTGCTAGCTCTACAGCTTGTTCTTTGCACCACTTCTGAAGTGCCGGAACCTTATCGTCTAGAGCGTTGAAGGCCGCTATCCCTAGTTTCTTAGCTCTTGCCAGCACGACCCCGTTTTTCTCCTTTGAGAGAATCACCATCGGTATTCCGGCTTTCTTCAGCAACTCAATACCCATGCCATCGGAACGGCTCACTGACACGGCCTCCTGGCCATCTTCCGTAACAGTCACAAGGTCATTCGTATGCACACCATCAAAGTCCATCACGACTGCTCGAATTGCACCCTGAGGGATATCGATGCTCTTGAAAAATGGTGCCAGACGCTCTGCGCTCTCGAGTTGCTCAGGCGTATCGATTTCTATTGCATAACTTTCTGGGACTTTGGCAATGCCTACTTTTCCAAAAAAACGATGGCCTGAGGCTCTAAATCCGGAAACATCCATTACATAGAATGCTCCAGTTTCCATGAAATGGGGCTCTCGGTCTTGACGCCTAGGTCGGTACTTTAGATCGTGGTTGACTCCCGTTGCACCTTTAGTGTCCTCCTGCCACAAGAAACCATAGGTTTCGAAGGCTGAAAATACCGATGAATACCCCTCATTGGTGACCATTGCCACAGCTTTACCTAGAGCCTCGCTGTCAATAAATGGTGAGGTGGTTTGCACAAAAACCAATACCTCTGGGTCCTGGCCAGATTCAGCTAAAACATCAAGACCGTGCAAAAGGGCAGATTCTGAGCTGGCCTTATCACCTGATAATTCTTGAGGTCGATCAATTACTTGTGCACCAAAACTTCGGGCGACCGTAGCGATCTCTTCATCGTCGGTTGATACCCAAACCTGATCGATCTCGGCAACCTGTTTGCAAGTTTGAATCGCCCTTGCTACCAGTGGAAACCCTCCAACTAACCTGAGGTTCTTTCGAGGAATCCCCTTAGATCCACCCCGAGCCGGGATGATCGCTACCACCTTAGTTTTTTCAGATTTCAATTTTTGGCCTTTCGCGGATCAATTTGGATATGAGGGAAAAACTCCAAGACGGCTCGGTCAGCCGCCAGAATTGTTCGGGTGCGACGGTCGGCTCTAGTACTAGAAGCATCTAGCAAGCTAATAGCCAAATCGGCTAAGGAGATGCATGAGCAAGCGGGGTGGACCTGATTGGCATAGGTTAGAGCGCTGGAGGTCAGGCTCAAAACAAGATTGGGACGAAGTTGGTAGATGTCATATTCCGCCGGGTTATTGTTCTCCAAAAACAACAAGCGATTTGAGCCCGTGAGACTCACGGCTTCTAGGAACACCTGCCGCCCATCTGGAGTAAGCCTGGGATGGGGTTTAATCCAAATATTGCCAGGGGTTATTTCAAGTGCCCGCTCGAGAATTGCTTTCAGCTGAAGCGAGCTCAAAGGATAAGTCTGACCCAGAAAGAGGCTGTCCTTAGCATCCAAAGTCGAAACACTGTGTGCCTTATTACCGCTTTCAGTTGCTCGTAACATTACTAAGCCGAATGGGGTGAATTTGACCTTGGCGTTAGGAAAGACTTTTTTGGCCAAATCCGGAAACGAACTATGGAAAGTCTTGAACTCACGGAAACCTGAAATGATTTCATTTTTGTTGGCAACAGGCTCACCAAAAATACCCCAGTAAACCTCGCGGACCGCTCGTTGAAATACTGCCGGAATAGAAGTATTTGGGTCCCGCTTAACTATTGGACCCAGGAAACCTTTTGCCGCCTGAAATAGAGTCCCTGCAAGCCTTGGAACTGAAATCCGGCGATTGTCAAATGAGTGGACGTAGGTTCCAAGTCCTTCTTCAATTAAGGTCAGGGATACTCCCGCGTTGTTTAGGATTCTTGCCATAACGGCATAGTGACCTTCATAAGACATTAGGTATGCCTTTTCTAGATCAGGATTGTCGGTAAGGACCTTTTCGTAAATGGTGCTGAAATCTCGAAACCTTAGCCTTGTAAAGACCTGGGTCGCGCTAGGCAAGGTCACTCGCTGAATCGGGGCATCGCCTAAAGTTATTGATAATTCATTAATTTCGTCGGGTATAGGTGCCGTCGAATCTCCCCAATCCAGGTAAAGCACCAGGGTCGAGAGCTGAATTTTTTCACGAATGCGACGACCAGCTTCGCTGTCGCTAAGAAAAAGGCGCAAACGCAGGGCTTGGTTCTTTTGTGAAACCACAGTTAGAAACTTCAAAGGTTGCCCTACCTACTCCTGGGTCTAAGTCTAACCTCGAGCGCTCTTGCCAGATAAGTGCTTACGGCTAGCTGTTAACCTCTGAGTAAACATTCATTCACCTGATACACCGAGAACTGCCCTAGCATCTCAAGGGTGAACTGGTTACCGAACGTTATGTTCGTTGCTACCACAGACTCTTACCTCAAGTGGGCTGTAGGGCTCAATGACCTCATCCCTCAAAGCTGGCGAACCTCACTTGTTCTGGTAAAAAGCTTGCAGAACCCTTCTCTTAGACAAATTGAACTAGCCGTAGGCGAGAAAAAGTCGGATTCAATTGTTCGCGAACACGTTTTTTCAACTGTTCGAAGAGTTATGCGCACCAAGCCTGACATTATTGTGGTTGCCGCTACTGGGCCATTTCTAGTGCTGTTTCGATGGCTGTTGGATATGATCCCTCAAGGCAGTCAAGTTAAGTTGGTGTCAGGATCCCCAGGGATTGCGTACCACCTTATTGGAGCGCCTTTGCGAGCACGTACAAGCGCAGACCTATTACTGATGGCAGGTAAGGCAGAGCTTGAAAGAATTGCCGGAGCGCTCACGGCAATGTCAGTAAATACGAAACTTGCTTTGGCTACTTTGCCCTTTCTGAATGCTGCATCTTCAAAACCAAAGCACCCAGGCCCTGAAGTTTTGATATTTGCACCCCAGCCAGATATGCCCAAAACTCTGGAAGATCGACAGAAAGTCTTGATTGAACTTTCTCGCCTTCGTAAAGAGTTTCCTGCGCTAAGAATTATCGTCAAGCTTCGCGCAATCGAAGGTGAAGCCCAGACTCACTTCGAGGCGCATCCCTATCCTCGGCTAGCGGAGGAACTAGCTGAGCTAGGCCTTATTTCTGCCGGGGATTTCGAATTCGAAGTTGGTTCCATCTCCGAGTTTCTAAAAAACTCCAACGCGACTCTGGTCACAGTGTCCTCAACAGCTGCCCTGGAGTCACTGGCTATGGGAAATCCCACTCAGATCATCTCTGATTTTGGAGTTGAGGATGCCTTGGCAAATGCAGTTTTTGAAGATTCGGGGCTGGTCTGGAACATCCGTGATTACGGCTTGGCCAGGCTGCAGAAACCAAACCAGGTATGGCTAGAGAAAAACTACTTTCACAAAAAATCAGAAGATAACTGGGTCCAAGCTTTATCCCAGCTCACTGAATCGAAGCGGGTAAGCCCCAAGCGAATCTTCCCAACAAACATTAGTAAGTCACTTTTATTCGGAGAGTTTCTAAGGGTAATCTTCCCTAATGCTCTAGGAATAGCGCTGATCAAGTACTTGAAGCTAGTTCTTGGGAAAAATTCCTCTTAGACGTCGCAGAACTCGGTACCAAATCTCTCTGGCCATTTCGCGAACTGAAGCCTGAAGAAGGTGATGCTCTGGTCTAACCGCCGCCATTGCGCGAGCTACGGTGTCGATGTGAATGGTGGTTGGAGCGGGTCTGCTTGCTTGCTTCGAATTGTTTTCGGGGCCAAGCATTGGGCCATGAATATTGATTCCCAGCTGCCGAATCTGATCCTGAGCTTCACTGGCGATTTTTTGGAATTTGCCAAGGAATTCAGATTCGAGAGTCAGTTTGGGTGGGATGGGGTTTGAGGAAGTTCGAGCAGTAATCGCGGCAATAATTTTGTCCATGAAAATTGGCTTCCACTCTTTTGCGACCCGATCGGGTGTGAGCAGGGACCGGATTGCCTTTACAAGCTCAATTTCTTCCATATCCAATGATCTGTTCATTCTTACCTCAGCCGAACTGTTAAGCATTTCGGGCGCTAAACCCAGATGGGTCTCGAACCAGCGGCTGAGAAACGCAGGATCACTTTGATCAATATTGACTAGGTGAATGTTCTGGGCACCAAAGGCTGCTGCCCAATCGGAGAGTATGCGAGGAGTATCGTGTCGACGCCAGAAAAGCTTGGCCTCATGATGTGAATTGTCATGTTCAAGGATTGCCTGAGAGAATGTGGCTAGGTCTTCCTGGTAACCGGTTCGAATTAACTGCTGATACTGCGAAGGCACTATCAATTCGAGTCGACGATAGCTAAAAACTGCTTCGACTTTAACTTTGGGGCCTACTACCTCCTTTAGCGCACCCAACGATGCTGCACTGAGTTCGCTGAAAAACTCACTGGCCAATAAAACCGTGTCGTGTTTTTGAGTTAACCGTTTGATTGCTCGAAAGCGTTTGGACTCAGGGTTACTGGCACGAATCTTTGCAAGACTATGCTGAGCATATTTTCCATAACCCGAAGGGTAAGTAATGCCTGCCGCCTTTAATGCAACAGCAGCGCCACCAAGGGCGACCTGAACCGATGTAGTTCCGGTTTTGTGGAAACCGGCATAGATTATGAGGAGGGCCACTAGGCGCCGATACGACGCAGCTTACTCAACGGTGCTAATTCGCCTGGGTAAATTCTTTTCACACCATCTCCAAGTGCTGTCTCAACGATTCGAATGTCTCGAACCAATGATACAAAGCCCTTGGGCTCTAGGGATGCTCCGTGGTCGCTTCCCCACATGGACCTGTCCATTGTGATGTGCCTTTCGACGCTTACTGCCCCAAGGGCAACCGCTGCGATCGAAATCTGAAGTCCGGTTTCGTGGCCTGAGTATCCAACTGGAACTTCGTATCTTTCCTTCAGGGTGGTGATCATACGAATGTTGGCCTCTTCTGGAGGCAGTGGGTAAGTAGAGGTAGCGTGCATCAAAGACAAGTTTTCTTTACCAAGGGTTTCTACTGCCTTGTCAATCTGTTCGATAGTTGACATACCGGTAGAGAGAATAACTGGCTTGCCAGTTTCTTTGATCTTGCTGAGCATAGATAGGTCTGTGACTGATGCCGAGGCGATCTTGTAAGCAACTACAGTTAGGTCTTCTAGAAAGTCAACGGACGGTTCATCCCAGGGTGATGCAAACCAATCAATTCCCTTGGATTTGCAATACTCATCAATCTCGAGGTACTGCTCCTTCTCAAATTCAACACGGTAGCGGTACTCAAGGTATGTCATAGTGCCCCAAGGGGTTTCACGAGGGGTGTCCTTCATGTGCTCTGGAGTAGAAATATCTGGAGTTCTCTTCTGGAACTTGACAGCCTGGGCACCTGCTTCAACGGCAACATCGATTAGCTGCTTTGCAATATCGACTGAACCGTTATGGTTCAGTCCGATTTCACCAATCACATAAACTGACTGATCATTGCCGATTGAGTTTTTACCTATTGTTTGAGTTTTTGACATGTGAACAATCTCTCCGCCAAGGGTTAACTAAAAGCGAACTCAGGGCTACTATGCCCCGAACGATTGGCGTCAATATGGCTAACTTGAGACCTTGAAGTCAAGAGCTTCTTAGGCCCATCCAAATATGTGGGGACTGAAACTCAAAGTCGAGAAAAAGTTGGGTCAATAGCGCTAACCAATAGGCTGGAGAGCATGACTTGCAAAAACTGCGGAGAAGCCGTCCCAAAAAACGAACTCAACTGTCTATCTTGCGGGACCGTTGCGGCCAAAACTAAAGCGGATCTTCAAAAGACCGACCCTGCGATGACCAAGGGTATCGCTTGGGCTCTGATTGCCATGGGAGTTTTTGGGCTGATCTTTGTAATCGCCAATGCCTGGACCGACTGGTATTCGGGTCTTGATTACGTGGGTCCGATAGGACTTTTGCTTCTAGGTGGCGTGACGCTGTTTACGGCATCTCGCAAAAAGTAGTCACCTCCAAGCTCAATTCTTGTCTCGATGGGGATCTTGAAAGAAAAAACCCAGCTCAGTGAATGAGCTGGGTTTTCGTAATTCTTGTGTCGCGGTTGTTAGTTCTTTTGAAAACCTACATAACCAAAAGAATGAAGGTTACCAACAGGGCTGCGCTTAGCGCGACCATGAGTCCCTGGGTGAAAACAAGGAAGCTATCGCTTTTTGCGATGGTTTTGGCAACTGGGCCAATTTTTTTGACCTTAGAAATTTCAATAACTAGGGCTCTTGCCTCGCGGATAATCGCGAACTGAGTTAAGACGCTCAACGCTCCAACGCTAACTAGAAAAACAACTGCAAAGATGCGGGCTTCCTGGGAAGCTGTCTCAATGTTGCCAAGCAAGGCCAGTGCAGCAAGCACTGCAAGGGCAACCACTGAGCTGAACTGGGCTTTGGTGAGCTGAGAACGCTTTGAGTTCCAGAGCTCTACTAGATCTTTTTCTGACATTTGGTACCTTTCTTTGGGTGCTCCCCCTGGCCAGGATTAGGCCCAAAGAACGCACTACTTATGGCCTTAACTCTATGTGAGCAGGCGACGAAGCATAGGCGTCGCCTCAGCAAGTCCCCCGAAAATGTGCTGTTTTTACCTAAGCACCAAAAGCACTAGGCTTCTCAGAAATAACCGCGGGGGACTACTAAGGAGATTCAAGATGGACATAAACCTCGTTCACCCAGAGCTTAGAAAAGCAACCGCCGCATTCCCAAAACTTCCTGTTGGAAGTAATTTCGGTAGAAAACTCACCAGGCTTTTACTTCCCTTGCTGCTTCCTAAAACCAAGGCACCTGACGGAATATCTATTGAATGGGTCAAGGCAGCTAGCGGCCAAAAGCTTAGGGTTTACACACCCGCAGGAACCAAGACTCGCGCTGCCCTGCTATACATCCATGGCGGCGGAATGATGATTGGTGCTCCACAGATGGATGACGGATTACTTTCCAACCTTGCCGCAGAGTTAGATATTCTGATCGTCTCTCCGGAATACCGCCTAGCTCCCGAGCACCCATACCCTGCCCCGGTCGATGATTGCCACGAAGCCTGGCAGTGGATGCTAACTAACTCTTCCAGACTAGGAATCGATACCAAGCGAATTGCAATCGGTGGCGAAAGCGCCGGTGGAGGACTTGCTGCAGGACTTGTCTTGCGAATCCACGACGAAGGTGGCCAAAGGCCAATTGCCCAGTGGTTATTTTGCCCAATGCTGGATGATCGAACAGCTCAAGATCGATCACTTGATGCGCTCGATCACTACATCTGGAGCAACAAACTAAATCTTTCTGGTTGGAGCTCTTACGTCGGAACCAAAATTGGAACTGACCAAGTGCCAGCATATGCAGCACCAGCAAGAAGATCTGACTTCAACGGATTGCCGAAGGCCTGGATCGGCGTTGGCGATGTTGAGCTTTTCTACCAAGAAGATAAGAAGTATGCCGAAAGCTTGAAGGCAGCAGGTGTGTTCTGCGAGTTGGATGTTGTAGCGGGTGGACCACATGCATTTGAAGGAATGGCGCCGGATGCTCAAGTGTCTAAGGATTATGCAGCAAGAGCCAAGAACTGGCTTAGGAGGGCCTTAGAGGGCTAGGGCAACAGTCGAGAATCGCAAAACTAATTGCAGTTTCGAGTTCAACTTCTTCCGAGTTGTAAGGCAATAGCTTTTGCCATGATCGGTAGCGCCTTCGAGAACGGTGTTCCATAGATAATCTCGAATGCTTCTTCAAAGGACCTGCCTTCACTAGCAAGTTTCCACATACGCATGGTCGAATCTGGCCCCTTGAGTGCCGTCAATATCTCTAAAAACATGCCACCTAGATCGTAGCTGCGCCAACGGGTGTAATCCTTTTGCCACTGAGTGGGGGCGTTGAAAACGAAGTATTTTTGGATGTGCTCTGAGGTAAAGACTGGGTCTCTATACAGATCCTGGGCGAAATCTCTTGAGTTCTTTGAATAGTCCGCGAATGAATCGAAATAGATGGCTGCATTTTGTGAAAGCTGTGCCTGCCCTTCCCAATACCAAGTGGGGAACCACGGATCGTAGAGAAACTCAGTTGCCGGTCTTCCTTTTCCGTAGGTCATTTGTTGAAGGATGTGAGTAAATTCATGTGCCTCAAGGGTTCCGCTAGTTGTGTTCTCGTTTCTCAATCCAACCGTAATCACAATCAAGTATTTGCTACCACTGTCATGGAAGGCTCCTCCGCCCCAGCAGGTTTTCTCGGTGACACAGGCAGTTTTGGTAACCCACTGGCTTCCAGCATTTGGAATGATAGTTTCCATTTGATTTTCCGCCCAGTTGCGATCTTCAAAATTGAAAGCCAAAAAGCTGACTTCCGCAAATTTCACGTATTCGGGATAAAGGCGAGACACTAGTCGAACTGCAGCTAACGGATTCTTATTGGTCAACTTCGAATTTGGGCCCAGTACCATTTTCAGAGAAATGTCATTTTTGGAGGCGCCAAGTATTTGCTTTCTGCTCTTGCGCCAAGCTTCATGCGCAATGCCCCGATAGTTTTTTATTAAATCGTCAAATGATTTCGGAGCCCTGGGCACTGCTGTCTGGGCCGATGTGTCAGTTCGCTTGCTCCAAACTAGGTTTTTGCCAGATTTTAGGCAGGTATATTCAGTTCCTGAGATCACTTTGACGGCGTTGAGTTGGCTGCAGCTTGTGACAATTTTTGTGACTGCGGCAGCAGGGGTGAAAAAGGTGGCAACCAGAAAAAATCCAACTAGCGATGCTAGAGCTGAGCGCTTCATTACTAGAAACTAGGTTTCTTGCGGGGTCTACCGATAGCCTAAGGTCTTCTCTCGGCTACCCGGGTCATAAAAATAGCTAGCACCAAAGCCACCACTATTCCGCCGTTGACCAAAAGCTCAATGATTCCCCGCTCGAAGGCTTCTGGGGTTTTGCCAACAGAAAGTGTCAAAGATGATCCAACCGAAAGGATGTGTCTCACAGAGGCAATGACGCCAATAACCAAGAATCGAGACAACTGGTAGAAACCAGTGTTGAATCTTGCGATAACGGTTCGGGCTATTTCTAGAATGATCACCACAAACAAGATGTCATTGATGGCTTGAAGCATACCCATTGGGTAAAAAGGTTCGGTGTTGATTAATCTAATCACCGCGAAGAAAACTGCCCCCAGAGCCACCAAGAACAATAGGGCTGTTAGAACCACATGAAAGACATCTTCAACCGCGTCTAATACCTTGGTTGGAACCATGGAAGGCTCAGCTTCTTCGTGCTCAGAATTGCGTGCCTTTGTGCTTAGTTTTTTCGCCATAGTCCAGTTTCTCGCATTTTGTGCCTTGCCTAGCGAACTGCAAGCAAGGCGTGTCTAAAAGCCTGCGCTAGCTAGTGCCCCTTGGGGTGCCAGACGGTCTTTACTTCCATAAAGGCCAAGATGTGCTGCAGGGAACCTAAAGATCCAGACCTTGAAAAAGCCCCTGGCCTGATTACTCTCTTTAAAGTCTCAGCAGCTCGAATTTCCAAATCCACTGGATCAGAAGTTCCTTCTATATCCACAGCGTTTACGTCCTGGTGGGAGGCGAGCCATGGAGCCAGATCTTTTTCTTTCCCGGTTAGCACGTTTACGACTCCCCCTGGCAAATCACTTGTTGCCAGGACCTCGGTAAGCGTGATTGCAGAAAGTGGAAGTGATTCGCTGGCAACAACAACAACCGAGTTTCCAGTGACGATGATTGGAGCGATGGTATTCACAAGTCCAACCAGGCTGCTTTTTTGTGGTGCGAAGGCAGCCACAACACCAGTTGGCTGATTTGTTGAGATGTTGAAAAACGGTCCTGCTACCGGATTCATCGAACCTGCAACAGAATCAACTTTGTCAGACCAGCCTGCGTGCCAAACCCAGGAGTCAATTGCGGCATCGACTTCCTTGTTTGCTTGAATTTCGGTAGCCCCTGTTAGCTCACGGATTTCAGCCACGAACTGCTCGCGTCTTCCTTCGAGCATCTCGGCAATGCGATAAAGAACCTGACCGCGGTTATAGGCAGTTGCGCCCACCCAACCTGACTGAGCAGCTCTTGCTGCAACAACCGCGTCTCTGGCATCTTTTCGAGATGCCAGAACTACGTTGGCAACAAACTCGCCTTTTGGATTTGTTAGTTCATAGGTGTGACCGGATTCGCTTCGAGGGAATTTTCCACCGATGAAAAGCTTGTAGGTTTTCTTCACATCAAGACGCATTAGTTATCTCCCTTCAGGTAAGCAAGCAATCCGTGCCTGCCTCCCTCGCGGCCGTAGCCAGATTCTTTGAAGCCACCAAACGGGCTAGCTGGATCAAACTGATTGAAAGTATTGGCCCAAATCACACCAGCATTCAACTGGTCCGCAACCTTTAGGATTCTGGAACCCTTCTCACTCCAGATTCCAGCGCTTAGACCAAATGGGGTGTTATTCGCCTTGGCTACCGCCTCGGCCGGGGTTCTAAAGGTAAGTACCGATAGCACCGGACCAAAGATTTCCTCGCGGGCCACGGTGTTTGTTGCCGCAACGCCAGTGATAACCGTCGGTGCATACCAGAAGCCCTTTGAAGGAATCTCGCAATTAGGCGCCCAGGCCTCGCCGCCTTCTTTGACACCGATTTTGACCATCTTGGTTATTTTGTCGAGTTGAGCTTTGGAGTTGATGGCTCCGATGTCGGTGTTCTTATCTAGCGGGTCGCCAAGCTTAAGGGTTTCCATGCGGCGCTTTAGCTTTTTTAGAAGCTCGTCCTGAATGGATTCTTGAACTAACAATCTAGATCCTGCGCAGCAAACATGGCCCTGGTTAAAAAATATGCCGTTGATGATGCCTTCGACCGCTTGATCAAGCGGAGCGTCATCAAAGACGATGTTGGCGGCCTTGCCGCCAAGTTCCAATGTGACTTTCTTGTTTGTTCCAGCAATCTGCTTGGCAATTAGTCTGCCCACCCCAGTGGAGCCGGTGAAGGCAACCTTGTTGACATCCTTATGAGCAATAAGGTCTGCTCCCGTTTGGCCAAAGCCGGTGATGATGTTCACAACACCATCTGGCAAACCTGCTTGCTGACAAATTTCAGCAAACAATAGTGCGGTCAACGGTGTTGTCTCGGCAGGTTTTAGAACAACTGTGTTTCCAGCAGCTAGTGCTGGGGCAATTTTCCAAGCCAGCATCATCAGTGGGAAATTCCACGGAATCACCTGAGCTGCAACGCCGTGAGCTTTCGGGTTGACACCAAATCCTGCGTAGTCGAGCTTGTCGGCCCAACCGGCGTAGTAGAAAAACCATGCTGCAACCAGTGGAATATCGGCATCTCTGGTTTCCTTGATTGGCTTGCCGTTATTTATCGTCTCGGCAATTGCTAGCTCGCGAGCGCGCTCTTGAATGATTCTTGCAATTCGGTACAGGTACTTTCCTCGCTCAGCACCGGAGAGCTTTGACCAAACTTTTTCGTATGCGCTTCTTGCTGCCTTGACAGCCAGATCTACATCCTTGGCACTGGCGGTTGAGATCTCGGCTAGGACCTGCTCGGTGGAAGGGGAAATGGTTTGGTAGGTGTTTGATGGCTTGGTGAACTTGCCTCCAATGAAGTGGCCGTAGCTACTTTGAAAGGTAACAAGTGCCCTTGATTCAGGGGCGGGTGCGTATTCGAACATCTTTATACCTTCTAGTCCACGGTCACATAGTCGGGACCGGAGTAGTTTCCGGTCTTTAGTTTTTGCCTTTGCATCAAAACATCATTTAGCAAGCTTGAAGCTCCAAATCTAAACAAATCAGGAGATAGCCATCTCTCCCCCGCTACTTCCTTGACTACCACCAGATACTTGATTGCATCCTTTGCGGTTCTAATGCCTCCTGCTGGCTTGACACCTATTAGTACACCAGTCTGGTCGTACCAGTCCCGAACTGCCTGGAGCATAAGCAAGTTAATAGGTATGGTGGCATTGACCGTGACTTTTCCGGTTGAAGTCTTGATGAAATCCCCACCGGCCAGCATGGCAAGATAGCTAGCCCTTCGGATGTTGTCATAGGTTTGCAGCTCGCCAGTTTCCAGAATCACCTTTAGGTGAGCTTTGGAACCATCGGCTCTGGTGCAGGCGTTTTTGACAGCCTGAATCTGCTTATAGACCTCTAGGTAGTTACCCGACAAAAATGCTCCGCGGTCAATAACCATGTCAATTTCATCGGCACCAGCCTTGACGGCATCTTTGGTGTCTTGCAGCTTTACCGCAACCGATGCCCGACCGGATGGAAAAGCTGTTGCCACAGCTGCAACATAAATGCCGGATTTGCCAAGGATTTGCTTCGCAACTGAAACCATGTCGCCGTAAACACAAATTGCTGCAGGTCTTGGGCAATCAGGATCGGTCGGGTCAGGAGTTAGGGCTTTTAGGCAAAGTGAGCGCACCCGCTCGGGGGTATCCATTCCCTCGAGGGTAGTTAGATCCATCATCTTGATGGCGGCATCGAGTGCCCAAGTTTTAGAGGTTGTCTTTATCGATCTAGTTCCAAGACCAGCGGCACGAGATTCCAAACCAACTTTGTCGACCCCTGGAAGAGAGTGCAGCCAGCGCCGAAGGCTTAAGTTGGTGATCTTTCCGCCAACTATTGCTTCTGGTTCGTTCTTGGTCAACTTTTTGCTCCTTGGAAGTCTCCTCCGAGTCTAAAGCAAAGCTGCCAATTGGGCTTAGGAGAGTTGTTTCAAGGGCGTTTTCACAAGTGCTCTAGCTCAATGCTGGGCATTAGAATTTTACAAACGAAAGGCCCCCATGACCACCAAGCCGAAGATTCTTGTTGTCGTTCACGATATCGATGACCACCTCAATGAGATGGCCAACCCGATTGCCGAGGCTGGCATTGTCATGGATACCTGGGATGTACAAAATGACAGTGTCGGTAAACCCGATCTAGAAACCCTTGAGCAGTACTCGGGAGTGATTTCACTGGGTGCGCACGCTGGTGTTCTCGAAGAGGCCAAGCACGATTGGATGAGCCACGAGCGCAAGATTATGCAGTGGGCTTTAGATACCGAAACTCCCCTGCTTGGGCTTTGCTTTGGTTCGCAACTACTCGCCTCGGCTGCTGGCAGTCGGGTCTATAAGGCAGATACAGGTGAGTTTGGATGGACAAAAGTTGACATGTTGCCAGAAGCCTCCAGCGATCCAGTAATCGGCGCGTTGGATGATAATGCCGACGCCTTTCAGTTTCACTATGACAGTTTTGATTTGCCGGAAAACGCAGTCCTGCTAGGCGAAAGCAATGGAATGATCGAGGCGTTCAGAGTTGGCTCAAGTGCCTGGGCCACACAGTTTCACCCCGAGGTCGGTCTTTCCCAGCAGTTGGCTTGGCTAAGCACTTACCGAGGTGCCTTCATTCGCGAGGGCATAGACGTCGATGAGCAGATTGCTAAATCCCATGAGCTTGCGGCCAGCTACCGCAAGCAAGCGTGGGACCTATCCGCAGCTTTTGCAAAACAGGTTCTGGCCTTCCACGACAAGTAGCTACAGGAGTAGGTTCACCTACTCGATAAAGTCCAATCGGAACAAGCTGACTTTGAGCGCGGCTTTCCTGATACTTAAGCTACTTCGCAGAGTTTGCAGTAAAAGTAATTGGAAGAACTGTTGGTCCAGTATTTCCGCTATCAGGCAAGTAGGCAGCTCCAGCAGCGATCTTCATGTTCGGAAGCCTTCTAGATAAGGCCTTGAAGGCTTCTTTCATATCAAGTCTGGCTACATAGTGACCGATGCAGTGGTGCATTCCACCACCAAAGCCAAAGTGAGGGGCGCGGTCTGCTGTTATATCGAACTCGATGTTTTCAAACTTTCGAGGATCGCTTCCAGCTGGGATAGTCAACAAGTGAATCGTGGTTCCTTGCTTGATGGTCAAGTCCTTGTACTCAATATCAACCGAAGCTTCGCGAGAGACCCAAGTAATGGTGGGATTTACTCGCATGACTTCTTCAACAGTTGCTCTGGCTAGATCTGGGGTCTTTCCTAACAATTCCCACTGATCAGGGTGTTCTGAAAAAGTCTGCATACCTAGGCCAATTTGATTTCGAGTGGTATCAAAGCCCGCGAAGATAAGAAGTGAAATAAGGGAAAGCAGCTCTTCCTCAGTTATCTTCTGACCTTCGTAATCCGCCTTGACGAGCGTTCCTACAAAGTCATCCCTGTCGGTACCTTCACGTCCATGAATCAAATCTTTTGCTAGATCCAGGATTCCCAGCAAGCCTTCTTCGATCATTGGGAGATCTTCTTTGATTGTGACGCTGAATACGTACCCCAGCTTGGTCGCTAGATCTGCCACCTTTGGCCAAAGCTGCTCTTCTAATCCCAGTAGGCCGGTAATTACTCTTGCTGAAAATGGCTCAGCGAACTCAGCCATAAACTCACATTCGCCGCGTGATTGAAAGTTGTCGATTAGCTCATTGGCAAGAGATTCAAAGAACGGAGCCATCGGCTCGATGGTTCTTGGAGAAAATGCAGGGCCAGATAGCCGACGTAATCTCAGGTGGTCATCACCCTCAACGCTAAGCAGCATTGATTTCCACCAGGAGGCTAGTGGGCCCTCAGTAATTCCATAGTGCGAAGGCCACTTTCTAGTGCCCTGGAATAAACGCTTATCTTTCAGCAATGCACTGGCGTCTTCATAGCGCAGTACAGCTAAACCAAAAGGGGTCGTTGCATACCAATTGTCTTCTCTGGCATTCATAACCTGGTCTGAACGAATGGAGAATCCAAGCTGGTTGAAATCGAGGTAAGCGACGTTAGTCATTTTGTGATTGCTCCTCGTTTCTGATTCCCCTGCGACTTCAATCTAAAAATCGCTATTTCTTAGCTTCACTATAGTCAGTGGGTTTAGCCTTGTGCTTTACTGTGGGTCAAACTCTTGCTGGATCTTTGCCGAAATCTCAGCACCAGTTAGACCAGGTTTTCCAGTAGATACACTCTCGTCATAGGTGCCGTGAAGGCCAGCTGGCTAGGTGATTTTGAATCCTTCTTCACGCGCTGTTATCAAAGTTGCCCGTACGCAGTTTTCAGACTGGCAGCCAATCATCTCGATTTCATCTACCCCGGCTGCACGTAAGCGATCCGCGAGGTCAGGATTGGTTTCAAAGGTATCGGCGGTGGTTTTGTTCACCAACCACTCGTTTCCGATTGGGTCAATCATCAGGGGCCAGAATTCTCCCCCTGGGGCATCTAGCTCACCTTCAGGTGCGTCATTTTGAACGTGAACAATCAGGTTGTCAGATTTTGCTCGTTCAAGATCGACACGGTTGCGAATTCTGGTTAGCAGTGCATCGGAATCGGCAACTTGGTATTTTCCAGTGAAGCCCCATTTTTGAACATCAATTACCATCAGTGCTTTGGTCATGGGTTTAGTTAATGACTGGTTTATGTGGGCCCATTTTTGAACTAAGTAAATCTAAGCAACCGCTTTGTTTGACTCTGATGTGCTAACAGGCTGGCTAAGGCCATTTCCAAGCCCGACAACCGACCATCCAGCTGAAGCCCACTTGCCTAGGTCCAGACAATTTCGACCATCTATTAGCAAACTTGTTCTGCGGATGGTCGATAACTCGGTTGGGTCTATGCTCTTGTATTCGGGCCATTCCGTCCCAAGGACCACAACGTCTTTGTCTTC
>CAMAXJ010000017.1 GCA_945862155.1 Rhodoluna limnophila | reverse complement strand
TCAAAGACCTACACACTTCGATCAATTGTTGGCGAGCTTCGTAGAGAGCTCGCCTCAACCAAGAGCGCCAACCCGGAACAAGCCGCCCTTGGACTTGCGCGATTATCAGCAGCTGGAGTGCCAGGAGCATCGCCTCGGAGTTGGTATGGACTACTTCCGGTTTCAACAACCGAGCCGCTTACTGATCTAGACAACGAAAAGCTAAAGATTCGACCATCACAGCTAGATGATTTCTTGATCTGCCCACTGCACTGGTTTATCAAAACTCACGGGGGATCTGCCGGATCTTTCCACGCCTCGCTTGGTGATCTGATTCACGAGGTATTAGAAGTGTCCGAGTCATCCGATCTTGCAGAGCTTGAAAAGCTAAAGGTTTCCCGCTGGAACTCTCTAGAGTTCGAAGCGGATTGGTTAGAGCAGTTAGGTAAGCGTCAAGCTGCGCGCATGCTTTCTAATCTTGCTGATTACCTAAAGCAATTCGAATCTGCCGGTGGAAGCGTTC
Organism: Rhodoluna limnophila; assembly: GCA_945862155.1. Taxonomy (GTDB): domain Bacteria; phylum Actinomycetota; class Actinomycetes; order Actinomycetales; family Microbacteriaceae; genus Rhodoluna; species Rhodoluna limnophila_A. Next base: position 24,680 of record CAMAXJ010000017.1, on the reverse strand, counting down.
TAGCAAAGGAGCAGAACTTCAGCTTTGAGCTTGGCAACATTCAGGTCAGGGGACAAGTTGACCGCATAGAGCAGCTTGCTGACGGCAATGTAGTGATTGTTGATCTAAAGACGGGCAAGCAGGTCGCCTCTGCTGCGGAGACACTAGTAAACCCACAGCTTGCCTTGTATCAGATGGCGGTGCTTGAAGGTGGATTCCAAGAACTTGAATCAATTAGTCCGGAGCAGCTAGCGGGAGCAAAGCTGCTAATCGTTAGCGGTACTAAGTTCCAGGAGCGAAATCAACCAGCTATGGACAATCAAGAATCTGCCAGATTCAAGAAATTGCTGCTGGATTCATCAGAGGGAATGTCTCGCTCGGTCTTTATTGCTCAGCTTTCCAACCATTGTGAATCTGAGCGCTCTTATGGCTCGTGCTCACTGCATCTAACCCCGGCGGTGAGCTATGTCGGCTAGATACTCAGCAGCAGAGATTTTCAAGGTAATCAAGGATTTTGAACTAGCTTCAGAGAAAATCGACGCGATTGAAAATGCCCCGCTTGATTCACCAGCACTGGTAGTTGCCGGTGCGGGAAGTGGCAAGACGGAACTATTGGCCGTTCGGGTTCTTTGGTTAGTGGCAAATGGATTTGCCCGTCCCGAGCAGATTCTTGGACTTACCTTCACTAGGAAAGCAGCTACTGAGTTATCCAAGAGAATCTTCGAAGCGCTGCTAAAGCTTCGTGAAACTAGCTACTGGCCTGAAAGCCTGGAGTATGAATTCGTTGCTCCAGCTATTTCCACCTACAACGCCTTCTCGAACCAGATCTTTAGAGATAACAGTTTGTCACTGGGATACGAGAGCGAGTCGACGCTGCTCAGCGAAGCAGCCGCTTTTCAGTTGGCTCGAGAGGTTTGTGTTCGATACGGATCAGACGTGTCGGGAAGCCTTAGCGATCTCGAGCTAAATCTTGACACTCTGGTACAAAAAGTGCTTGAGCTTTCCCAAGCGCTAAGCGATAACGGGTCCGACGCGGAATCAGTGAAAAACGTGATTGAAGCTGCCGCCAATCACATCGGGCAGCTTCCCAAAAAAGTAGGTCAGGCAGTTGACTCTCGCTTTGCCTACATTGAAGAACTAGTAGAGGGTCTGAAGCCAACACCTTTGATTGCGGAACTTGCGGAAAGATTCCAGCAGAAGAAAAAGCGCCGCTCCTTAGTTGACTACTCCGATCAGGTTGCCCTGGCATACAAGGCAGTTTCCGAAAATGCCGACGCAGCAATGCTAATCAGGGAGAACTACACAGCTGTTTTGCTGGATGAGTACCAGGACACTTCTGTTTTGCAAACCAAACTTTTGTCGACGCTGTTTGGAAACAGTTCCGTTTTTGCTGTTGGAGATCCAAATCAGTCAATCTACGGCTGGCGTGGAGCAAGCTCTTCGAACCTAGATTATTTCGGTCTTGATTTTGGAAGCGTTATGCACTTCTCGCTTCAAACCAGCTGGCGCAATCCAATCAAGGTGCTTGAGATGGCAAACCGTATTTCTCGTCCTTTGCAGGAACCTGCAAGTTTTGAAGGCGGGTCCGCAGCTGCTGAACATGTACTTCCCGTGAAGCTCGTTGCCAAGCCGGATGCTATTCAAGGAATTACAGATTTTGCCTTTGAACAAACCATCGAGGACGAGGCAACCACTGTTGCCAGTTGGTTGAAGCCTGCGGTTGCTGCGGGGAAGAAGTGTGCAGTATTGATGCGCAAGAGATCTTCTATGGCGCTGTTTGTTGAGAAGCTGCAAGCTCAGGGAATCGAGGTTGAAGTTGTTGGTCTTGGGGGACTGCTCGAGCTACCCGAGATTGTTGATCTGGTTTGTGCTCTCAAGGTGGTCCTACGCGCTGATTCGGGCAGTGAACTGATTCGACTACTTACTGGAGCCAGGTGGCGCATTGGAATAAAGGATATCGACCGGCTCTTTGTTATGGCTAGAAAACTCTCTGGACCTAGACAGGAGGGCGTCTTCCGTGAAGAAATCACGATAGTTGAAGCACTTGATTTGGTTCTGAATCCAAAACTTGAATTGCTAAAAGAGTTCTCAGACGAATCACTTAGCCGTTTACAAGAAGCAGCAACGTTGTTTCAGAACCTGCGTTCGGCAACAGCCTTACCTTTGACTGATTTTGTGAGGCTTTGTGCCGAGGAGCTTTGGTTGGATATTGAGCTTCGAGCAAATCCTAAGCTTGCCAACCCGTTGGCTCAGCTTCAGTCGTTCTACGAAATCGTTTCTGGATTTGGTTCTGGTTCGGCAAGTGCTCTGCTGGGTCAGTTCTTGAATTGGCTGGAGTATGCAACCAAAAAGGAACGGTTTGAAATTCCAAGGGTGACCCCAGGAGCTGGAGTAGTTCAGGTACTTACAGTTCATGCGGCTAAAGGACTCGAGTGGGATTTTGTTGCCATTCCAAACCTGGTCGAGGACGATTTTCCATCCAAGCCAAGATCAACTTCGGGTTGGCTATCAGGTGCTGAGCTTCCTTATCCACTGCGCGGGGATGCTGCTTCGCTTCCAGTATTCAAATTTGAGAGTGCAACTATCCAGACTGAAATCAAAGCGGCCACCGATCAGTTCAAGGCAGATAACAAAGAACACCAGCTGCGAGAAGAATTTCGGTTGATCTATGTGGCGATAACTAGAACGAGAGAAGCACTGCTTCTATCTGGCTCTTATTGGAAGCCAGCAAACGCAGGATCAAGAAAACCATCTCGCTTCATGACTGCGTTAGCCGAAGGTGCTTATCAGTTCCCAGATCTCACCTCGGCAGAAAATCCACTTGATCTATCGCCTCGAGAAAAGATCTGGCCGCTGGAACCAATTGGTGAGACCCACGCGAAAGTGGTTGCTGACTCTGCTTCGCAAGTTGAGCAAGCCACCGAAAGGCTTTCACGTATCAACGCCGAAGATCTAAGTACTTCAACGATTCACCAAGAAATTGACTTGCTGCTCAAAGAGCAGGATGACCGGTTGCAAAGACTAAGCAAAGTTGATCTTCCAGTTAGAATTCCAGCGTCTAAGTTCAAAGAATTCATTAGCGATCTGCCTAGCCAGGCGGCTAAGTACCTAAGGCCTGTTCCAACCGAGCCATATCGGGCTACCAAGATGGGAACTGCATTCCACTCTTGGGTTGAAGACTTTATCGTCTCTGAGGTTGACGCCGCTCCGGCTGAAATCAGTGAGCTCACCGAGATCTTCAAGAACTCAAGGTTTCACGAACAGAGCCCAGTAGATGTTGAGATTGAGATTAATCTCACGCGGGGACAAAATACCTTTGTTTGCAAACTAGATGCAGTTTTCCAAGTAGGGGATCGGTTCGAAATTGTGGATTGGAAAACCGGTTCAGCACCAAAGGACAAAGACACCGAGCAACAGATGATTCTTCAGCTTGCCCTGTACCGTTTTGCCTATTCAGAGCTCAAGCAAATCCCCATAGAGCAAATTGATGTCTGCTTCTACTTCGTCGCGGACAATATTGAGCTTCGGCCAGAAAAAGTCCCGGGACCGAAGCAGCTATTGGAAATGTGGGAGGAGCTGTTTGTTTAGAACAGCTCGTTGTTCTTTATCGCCGGAGCGGCAGGTTCAGAAGCCAACTTGGCTAGGGCAATTGAAGTTGCCAGTGGGGCTGCGTGAAGACGCTCAGCTTTGCCAGTTTCGACTTCTTCGGTAAGAACCAAAAGCATGCCAACTGCATCTTCGATTACTTCTTGGTTTCCGGTTGAGTAGCCGTGCAATAGCCACCTTGCGAGCTCTAGCTCGCTGTATAGAAGTGCGCGAGGCCAGATGTTACTGTCGGCTCCAGGTCTTGCTTCGAAATAACGAGCCATAAGGTTTCGAGAAAGCTCAGGAACTGCTCCACCGAGAATCCAGGATAGGTCTTCGGCTGGGTCGGCAATTCTTAGTCCTGACCAGTGAAGTACTCCAGAGACTTTTCCATCGAGTTCTAAAACGCTTTGGCCATTTAGGGTGCCGTGAATAACAGTTGGCTGGTAGCGGAACAAGCTGATATCTTCCAGTGCCTGTTCCCAGCGGTGTAGCAGAACCGGTGGAACTTTTCCGGTTTGAGCTGCACGGTCTAGTTCAGAAACTCTGTATTTCAGGTTTGATGCTGGGTCGAGCTCTGGAAAGCCAGCGTTCTGAACTAGCTCAACAGGGAGTTTGTGAATGGCGGCAATTGAGGTAGCGATGCTGAGAGTTAGATCAGCCAGTGGCTCAACGCGACTTATCTCGATTGGGTTTCCGTAGACAAAGTTGAAAACCATGGCGCGAGCACCTTCGGAGTCCTGAGTGTCACCAACCAGCTCGCTTAGTTCAAAAGGGAGGTTTAGGCGAACGACGGAAGTGAAAGTTTTAATGGCGCGAATCTCGGCTTCTAATTCGGTTCCGGCACTGGCGCTATTTGCCATACGAACCACGAAGTGCTCTCCGCTTTTAGCGGTTAGTAGGGCAGCGTCGAAAGCACCGGAGGAGCCACCATCGAGGTTCTTCACCTGGGCGAAGTCAAACTGGGGAACGGCGTCCTTAGCTAGGGCCGCTAAAATCAAGGGAGATCTAGCCATGTTTTTAAGGTTAGACAATCTTGACCGATCTATTCAGTTTCGCCACGCGAGGGATAAAGTGATCCAGAATCAGCTGCCACCACTTGCTCGCCAGGCGCTGGATAGAGACTACTTATTGCGTGCCAATCCAGACCTTTTTACTGTTCTTAGAAGCCAGTCGACCTCAACGGCACTTCTGATGCACAAGGGCAAAGTCTTACTCGGTCAAGACTCAGCGCTTTCGCTAGTTCCATTCTCGAATGCTCCTTCTTCGGAAGTTGTGGTTTACCTTGGAAAAACTCTCCAGGCGAGTGCTTTTTGTCCTGCTGATTCCGGCATTTGCCTCGTGGTGATTGATCAAGCTCAAGCTGATTCAATTGAGTCGGATTCGAATAAGTGGATTTCACTTCGAGCAAGCGGTGCGGGGCTATCTGATCTCGACGCGGGAATTTTCACCCAAGCCCTTGCTTTAGCCAACTGGCACCAGAGCCACACTCACTGCCCGCGCTGTGGAAACCCCACATCAATCGAACAGGGTGGTTGGGTAAGAAAATGCCAAGTTGATGAGCTTGAACTTTTTCCAAGAACTGACCCGGCGATCATCGTTTCGATCATCGACGAACATGATCGAATACTGCTTGGTTCTCAAGGAACCTGGGAAGAAAACAAGTGGTCTATTCTTGCCGGCTTTGTTGAACCCGGAGAGTCACTGGAAGCTGCGTTAGTGAGAGAGATGAGAGAAGAGTCAGGGCTAGATGTATTCGATGCCAGCTACACCTACTCGCAGGCCTGGCCATACCCTGCTTCTTTGATGCTTGGCTTTAGCGCAAGAGCTAATTCCTCCCAGCCACTTCGACCCGACGGTGAAGAAATTACAAAGCTACGTTGGTTTAGTCGCGAAGAACTTGCCGGTGAAGCAAAGGACCTATTGCTTCCCGGTCGAGCATCTATCTCGCGCGCGATGATTGAGCTTTGGTTTGGAAAAGAACTAGTGTCGGCAACGGAAAAATCGGCCCATGGCAAACGCTAACGCCGAGAGCATTCTTGCCGGATTGGACCCAAAGCAGCAAGTTGCTGCCCAGGCTCTGGTTGGGCCAACCTGCATTCTTGCTGGAGCGGGAACTGGAAAGACCAGAACTGTCACCCATCGCATTGCTTACGGAATCGCCACCGGACATTTTGCTGCCAATCGCGTGCTTGCACTTACTTATACCAACCGCGCAGCCGGGGAACTTCGCTCCAGGCTTCGATCTCTTGGCGTTGGCGCAGTCTCTGTTAGAACCTTCCACGCCGCAGCGCTTGCCCAACTTGAATTTTTCTGGCCTCAGTTGGTTGGAGTTCCGGCTCCGTCGATTTTGGAGTCCAAGGCAAAACTGATTGGGATTGCTGCCAAGACGTTGTCTATCAATTTGGACAACGCAGCCCTAAGGGATATGGCAAGTGAGATTGAGTGGCGAAAATACTCCATGCTTTCTATGGATGAGTATTCTGAGCTTTCAGAGTCAAGACCGAAGGTTGCCGGGCTTTCTTTTCAAAAGAACCTTGAGGTTCAAAAACTCTACGAACAAGAAAAGATTCGTGCTCAAAAACTGGACTGGGAAGATGTTCTGGTTCTAACTCTTGGGCTACTAAAGGCTGAGCCTCGTGCCCTAGCGCACGTTCAGAGCCAGTACCGATTCTTTACGGTTGATGAGTACCAGGACATATCTCCCTTGCAGCATGCGCTTTTGGATCAGTGGCTTGGGCAGCACGCTGAGCTTTGCGTGGTTGGCGATCCAAATCAGACTATCTACTCTTTTACGGGCGCAAGCAGCGAGTTCCTTAGAAACTTTGCTGATCGGTTTCCTGGGGCGAGCGTTGTTGACCTAACAACGAATTACCGTTCCACTAAACAAATAGTTGCCTTCGCTAATCGCCTAACTAGCGATTCAGCTCTTGGCGGAGAACTGGAGGCAGCAGGGCCTGCCGGCACCGCACCGCAAGTTGCCAGCTTTGAATCAGCCCAAGCTGAAGCCAGGGCGGTTGCTTTGGCAATTGCTGAAGCTATCCAATCCGGCTTGCCAAGAAGTGACATCGCGGTTTTGTATCGAATCAACAATCAGTCAGAGCTTTTAGAGCGTGCGCTCGATGCGCTGGATATCAGTTATCAATTGCGTGGGGGAGAGCGCTTTTTCGCTCGTCCTGAAATCAAGAGTGCTGTGCAGCTAATTCGAGCAGAGTCACTGAGCCCTTCGGGAAAGCCACTTCACCAAGCGGTAAGTGATATTGTTCGATCCCTTGGTTGGCAGGCAAATAAGCCAACCGAAGTTGGTGTTGTTGCAAGCAAGTGGGAAGCGCTCAATGCCCTTCTTTTGATGCTTGATGAACTACCGGAAGGTGCGGGCATTAATGATTTCGCACTTGAGCTGGCGGATCGCGCTCATTCACAGCACGAGCCAACTACTGAGGCAGTTACTCTTTCAACCATTCACGCCGCCAAAGGTTTGGAGTGGCCGATGGTGTTCATTGTTGGGCTCAACGAGGGCTACCTACCTATTACTTATGCCAAAACCCCAGCTGCCATCCAGGAAGAAAAGCGACTTCTTTATGTGGGGATAACTAGGGCTATGCGCGAGCTCAGACTTTCCTTTGCAACCTTTGATTCTTCAAGAGAAAGAACCCCATCACGTTTTCTGGCGCTGTTGCAGTCAGGCTCAGCTAAGTAAGTCTCGAAGCGCTTGATCCATATCGTCTTCCGCCGCACCATTAGAAAGCTTTGCAATCAGAGCGGTCGGGTCTTGGATATCGGCATCGGTTGGCAAAAGGTCGGGATGAGACCAAATCGCATCGCGCTTTTGAATTCCGGCGGCTTCGGTAATCTGATTCCACATCGCCGAAGCTTCGCGAAGTTTTCTAGGCCTTAGTTCAAGACCGATAAGGGTTAAGAAGGTCTTTTCAGCCGGCCCACCGGAGGAGCGCTTTCTTCTAACCACTTCGGCAACAGCTGCCGATCGTGGAAGACGAGTAGTTGCTGCCTGAGTGACGCAGTCAACCCATCCTTCGATTAGGGCAAGCACGGTTTCGATGCGCTCTAGTGCAATTGTCTGCGAAGGAGTCCGGGGAGCAATAAGAGCTCCTGATTCGAAAGCTTTTTGAATGTTGCCGATATCGGCAGGGTCAAAGTTTTCAGACATTTCAATAATGCGGGTGTTGTCGATGGAGATTTCGCGCGCATAGGCGGTAATGAGATTCACGGTGTATTCGCGCAGCCACTTACTCTGCTTGAAAAGCCTCGCGTGGGCAAGCTCACGAATGACAAAGTAGAAATAGACCTGATCAGAGTCTTCTTCGAGAGAGTCCACAAGTTCAGCTAAATTCTGGGCGACAAATGCCGGACGGGGTTCTTTGAAGATTGGAAGTCCGATATCTCCTGCGCTAAGGACTTCTTCTGACATTCGTCCGAGGGCTTGACCCATCTGCATTGCAAACATCACAGAACCTGCTGATTTCATCAAGCCGCTGGCTTGAGACATAAATCCTGAAAATTCCTCAGGCAGGTTCTCTTTGAAGTTTTCAGTCAAAGCCTCAGACATTCGGTTAGCAACCGGTGTTGCTAAATCTTTGAATAGACCAAGTGAATCTGCAACCCAGAGCTCGCGCGAGAGAAGCTTTGGCTCAGAGGTGATTGAAGCAACATCGGTGACTTCGTCTAACCAAAGGCTTCCAGTTGCCATAGCGGCATCAATAGATTTGCCAACTGACTCAGTCACTTTTCTCGAATTTGCAGATGCAATTTGTTTGGCCTGGGTTTCAACCAGTGACCAGTTCAATCCTTCGGTTGTTTCGCCAGGAACAATTGCCGCGGTTAGCTTGGAAAGAAGTTGTTGCAGGGCCGCGGGATCAACTGGCAGACCTGCTGCTTTGGCGATTTGTTCTGGATCCAGTGGCTCGCCCGCGAGGAAGCGGCGAAGCAATGCTTCGAAATCCTCTGGTTTCTGCTCGTCCACGAAAAGCTCCTTAGCTGGCTACAGCTAAAGGTTACTTGCTCAAAATGGGAATCGGCTGGGTGCTTTGCTCTTGCTTTCTGGGTGTTCGCCGAGAGCGTGGGCTAATACGCTCATTTGAAAGATGGGCTGACCTAGGCTTGAGGCTAATCAAAAGTTTTTAGGGCGGTAATGACCTTTTTCCAAAGACAACGGGGCGGATTGAAATCTATGGTTTCAGCCAAGCGTGGCCTCGGTTTCTTCGTAGCGCTGACTTTCTTTTTAGGACTTGTGACACTGGTGGTTTTGCCAACCCCTTATCTAATTGAGCGACCAGGACCAACATTCGATGTCCTGGGAGAAATTGATGGCCAACCGGTGATTCAGATCAACAATCAGCAAAGTTATGAGTCTGAAGGTCAACTTGATGTTCTCACTGTGAGCATCGTGGGCCGACCAGAGCGCACTCCAAGCTGGATCGAAATTGGTTTTGCTTGGCTCGATGCGAATCAAAAGGTTGTACCGGTTGAAGCTCTTTACCCCCCGAATCGAACCAGCGAAGAAGTTCGGGCTGAATCCAGCGCAATGATGGAAGTTTCTCAACAGGATGCCGTGGCTGCAGCCCTTGGGTTTTTGAATTATGAAACTCCTAGAGAGATCTACATCGCTCAAGTGACCGCCGATTCACCATCGAGCGGCAAGTTAGTTGCTGCGGACTTTGTGATTTCTGTTGATGGCCAGAGGCTAACTAGCATCGAGCAGCTTCGATCCATTGTTGGAGCTTGGGATGAGATTTCTTCTGTTGAAGTCACAGTCAGCCGAAATGGAATCGAAGTCACAGAAGAAGTGACTCCAGTCAAAGACGCTGAGGGAAACTACCGTCTTGGCATTTTGGTTGGCTACAAGTACGACTTCCCGGTTGATGTTGAGCTACAGCTTGGAGATGTTGGTGGTCCTTCAGGTGGCATGATGTTTGCCCTGGGAATCATTGACCGTCTAACTCCGGGGGATATGACCGGGGGCCTCCACGTTGCCGGCACGGGAACTATTCAGCAATCTGGGGTAGTTGGGCCCATCGGTGGAGTGGTCCTGAAGCTCCACGGCGCCAAAGCTGCTGGAGCCACTGTGTTTTTGGCACCGGCTGGGAATTGTCCTGAAATTGTTGGAAATGAACCAGATGGCCTGCGGGTAGTTAAAATAGAGAAACTGTCCGATGCCGTTTCGGCACTAGAAAAACTTTCAAAGAACCAAGACTTGGCAAGCCTGCCTAGCTGTACCAAATAGAAAACGGGAGAATCATGACTCAAGCTACCGCTGCACCTTTGGGCCGACCGAGAATCTCGCCGGCAACTATTGCACTTGTAATTCTGGTTGGAATCGGAGCGATTCTATTCAGCGTGGCTGATCTTTACACCAACGTTCTTTGGTTTGACCAGCTTGGCTTCTTGAACGTTCTTACAACACAGATTTTCGCCCAGTCTGCACTGTTTACAGCGAGTGCTGTTTCTTTTGCATTGATTACTGGAATTAGCTTGTGGCTTGCCTACAGATTTAGGCCGGTTTACATCCGCTTCCCGGATGAGAGCTCTCCATTTGAGCAGTACCGCCGGCTTCTAGAGCAGCTTCGTCGCGTAGTGATGATTGGTGTTCCACTAGGTCTTGGTGTTCTGGCAGGACTTGCTGTTGCACCGAATTGGGGAATTGTTCTTAGCTATTTGAACAGAATACCGTTTGGCGAAACTGACCCGCAGTTTGGTTTGGATATCTCCTTCTACATTTTTGAACTCCCGTTCCTTGTAGGACTGGTTGGATTCCTGTCCGGAGCATTCCTAATTAGCTTGCTTCTAACCGCTGGTGTTCACATCATTTACGGCAGCATCAAATTCAATGGCCGTGAGACATTTGTATCGAAGGCTGCCCGAATTCAAATTGGCCTGTTGGCGTTTTTGTATCTACTGGTTCAGGGTGCATCTTTGTGGCTTGATCAGTACCTAACTATTACTAGCTCTAGTGGTTTGTTCACTGGAGCTACTTACTCGGACGTTTACGCTGCAATTCCGGGACTGCAGATTCTGGCTCTAATTTCTGGTGTGGTTGCACTGTTGTTCTTGGTGGCAGCCTTTGTTGGTAAGTGGCGCCTTCCTGTAATCGCATCCGGTTTGATGGTTGTCAGCTCACTTATCTTGGGTGGCTTGTTTCCTTGGGCAGTGCAGACTTTCCAAGTTGTTCCAAACGAGCGAACTCTAGAATCGCCGTATATCGATCGCAACCTATCCGCTACGCGTGCGGCCTACGGCATCGATGACGTTTTGAAAGTTGAGTACAACGCCACAACTGACGCTACCCCTGGCGCATTGCGCGAAGATGCTGAAACCACCGCTTCGATTCGAATCATCGACCCAGCTCTGGTTAGCTCCTCATTTAGGCAGCTCGAGCAGTTTCGTCAGTATTACAACTTCCCAAACATTCTTGACGTTGGTCGCTACAACGTGGATGGAGTTATGCAGGACACCGTATTGGCTGTTCGTGAACTAAACCAAGCCGGTCTTGGAGACTCACAGTCTTGGTACAACAACACCATTGTTTACACCCACGGTTATGGAGTAGTTGCAGCTTTCGGAAACCAGAGAACCGTTGATGGTCAGCCGGTATTTATGCAATCCGGTATCCCAACTACCGGAAAGCTTGGCACATACGAGCCTCGTATCTACTTCGGTGAGAACTCACCTGCTTACTCAATCGTTGGAGCACCAGAGGCAGCAGAGCCTCTAGAACTTGACTTCCCAGCCGGTGAGGGCGAGAACGACCAGACCTACAACACCTTCTCTGGTGATGGTGGTCCGATGATTTCTGGAATCATTCCACGTCTTGCATACGCGTTGAAGTTCCAGAGCGAACAGATCTTGCTCTCCGATGCAATCACCTCTGAGTCACAGATTCTTTATGACCGCGACCCGCGTCAGCGCGTTGCAGCTGTTGCCCCATTCTTGGAGCTGGACTCAGATGTTTACCCGGCAGTTGTTGATGGAGAGCTACTTTGGATTGTTGACGGCTACACAACTTCAAATAACTACCCTTACTCTCGTTCCGAGGAGCTAGCTCAGATTGTTTCTGACAGCAACTCACTTGGAGTATTCCTTCGTGGACAGGTCAACTACATTCGAAACTCCGTCAAGGCAACAGTTAATGCTTACGACGGCAAGGTGACTTTGTATGAATGGGATGAAAAAGATCCAATTCTAAAGACTTGGATGAAGGTTTTCCCAGACACTGTCCAGCCGCTTTCTTCAATGTCTGGAGAGCTGCTTTCACACGTTCGGTACCCAGCTGATCTATTCAAGGTTCAGCGTGCGCTTTTGGGTAGCTACCACGTTGATGAAGCCGGAGCTTTCTACTCACAGCAAGACGCTTGGATGACTCCGAACGATCCAGTTGGTGGTCAAGGCATCGGCACTTTGCAACCCCCTTACTACCTGACTATGCAGGTTCCAGGAACCGAGTCTCCTGAGTTCTCGATTTACTCGACCTTCATTCCAAGATCCACTGGGGAGTCCTCCAGAAACGTTCTAACCGGATACTTGGTGGCAAACGCTAATGCAGGCTCTGAAGATGGTAAGAAATCAGCTGAGTACGGAAGGCTCACACTGCTGACGCTTCCAAAGAGCACGATTGTTCCAGGACCTGGTCAGGTTCAAAACAATTTCAATGCCGACTCAGAAGTTTCCAAGCTTCTAAACATCTTGCGACAGGGATCGACCAGGGTTCTCAATGGAAACTTGTTGACTTTGCCTGTTGGAGGCGGATTGCTTTACGTGCAGCCGGTTTATATCCAGTCCACCGGTGAAACTAGCTTCCCGTTGCTCCAGAAAATCTTGGTTGCCTTCGGTGACCAGATTGCCTTCGAGGACACTTTGGATCAGGCGTTGACTTCACTGTTTGGATCTTCCGGCATTGACCCAACACCGACTCCAACCGACCCAGATGCTGAACCGACAGAGCCTGGAACAGATGCTCCGGTTTCACCGAACCTAGAGCTTGCCTTGCAGCAGGCACTAGAAGCAATCAAAGAAAAGGAAGCCGCCATGGCTATCGGAGACTGGACCGCATTTGGTAAAGCTGAAGAAAAACTCAAGCGGGCAATCCAAGCAGCACTGGATGCCGGCCGTTAAAGAAGTTGGCAGCACAAGCTCCAAAAGTGGTAGATTAGTAATTCGCCGCGGGGTGGAGCAGTTCGGTAGCTCGCCGGGCTCATAACCCGGAGGTCGTAGGTTCAAATCCTGCCCCCGCAACCACTTGTAAAAACCCCATCCACTGGATGGGGTTTTTCACTTTGTGGACAACTTCTGCAGTAAGTAAAAATCTGTTTTAGCTTCTCGGACATGAGAAAAATTCAGCAGGCAAGTTTTAATCTTGCAAGTGTTCTTATCGCAGCGGCTTTGGTGGGCTTTGATACTTCCTTGGCGATGGCCTGTAGTTCCGGGTCTTCTAGTTCCGGGCTAAGCCACGGTTCAAAAATTGGATCAGGATCAGTCACTGTCTGTGTTGGATCTTCATCTTCTTCACCTGGGTCATCCACCACACAAACCATCACCAAGACTGTGACGGTTCCTGTTCCACCAAAGCCCAAGCCCGCACCAAAGCCTGCACTAAAACCAGCAGCCAAACCTGCAAGCGTGATAGCTCCTAAACCCGTGGTTGAAGTAGTTAGTTGCCCGAGCGCATCTCAAATGGCATCCATGCCAAGATCTGCCGACGCAGCAGAGCGTTGGGTTGAGTCAATTTGTTCACCCGGACCGAAAGTGGCGGCTGCTCCTAAGCCGGCTGTGAAGCCGGTTCCGAAAACCAAAACCATGACAATCACCGAAACCATAACCGTGGATGTACCAGGGAATTCCTATTCGGCAGCGGACGCTATTGAGTTTGAACCAAACCCGTTGGTTGCATCTGTGTTTCCAGCCAAGGTGCTAAGTCGCGGACAGTTAGCAAAATTCTCTTCGAATCCGAGTTCGCACTTTGGTTCTGGAATTGTCCTAGGCAGACAAGCCGAGGTTCACTTTGTTCCACTTCGTTCTAGTTGGACATTTAGTGATGGGGCGGTGGCGGAGGGGGCTGATACCCAGCGCGAATTCAAGACGGCGAAAAAGTATCAGATCCGAGCTTTTGTTGAGTACTCGGTAAGTTATCGACTCGTGGGCGAAAGTGCCTGGCAGTTAGTGGATGGAAGCCTCTTGATTGAAAGCAATCTCTTGGAAGTGGTGGTCGGGGCATTTGGATTCAAGGCTGATCAAAGCAGCCAAGGAGCCCTGTTAGTTGGCGCCGATTGCTTGGGCCGAGCTGGGGCATTTGGTTGCGACATATAGGCAATTCTGGGGAATCTATCTGCTTGGTCTAGGGTTTCTCTCAGTATCTGCTCAGACAAATTTGTCATTATTGGAGCAGACGAAAGGCCAACACATTGACAAAGATAGAACCCGAGCAAAGCTCACTGAGTCGGAAGAACAGCTACAACAATCAGTTCCTGTTTGACCCTCCGGTTTCTCTCACGCCTTCTAAGGCGAAGAAAAAAAGAGTCCGCGAGAAGCGCCTGACATTTTTTACGGCCACCTCTGTTGCATTGTTGGGAGCAATCATTGGTGCCTCGGTTGGTTCTGGTGCAGGTGTAGTTGCCTTCAATTACCTCTCTCGCCCAGCAGCAATTGTTGTCAACGATCTAGAGAACGTCAACTGGGCTACAGCTGCTTCCGCAACTGCAGCTCCGGCTGTTGTAACCATTCGCGTTGCCGGTGACTCTCAAGGTGGCAACGGGTCTGGAGTTGTGCTCTCAGCGGATGGCTACATTCTGACAAACGCGCACGTGGTGAGTATCAACGGCACCACTGAGAATGTTCGGTTATCGGTGAGAACTAATGACGGAGGAGTCTTCTCGGCAAAACTTGTCGGAGCTGATCCAACTAACGATTTGGCAGTTGTGAAGATTGAACCAACCAAGCCATTGACCCCTATTGTTTTTACAAACTCATCAATGGTAAATGTTGGCGATCAAGTAGTTGCCATCGGTGCTCCTCTTGGACTTGAGGCAACAGTCACTCGCGGAATTGTTTCTGCCTTGAACAGAACTATTCAGGTGGCTTCATCTGAATCACCAGATCAAAGCAGTCTTGAGTTTTGGTCCGGAGATGCTGGAAGACCAATCAACCTAAGTGTTATTCAAACCGATGCTGCCATCAACCCTGGAAACTCAGGCGGTGCATTGGTAAATGACAAAGGTGAGCTCATTGGCGTGAATGTTGCAATCGCCAACGCTGGCTCGTTTGGCCAGGCCGGGAATATTGGAGTGGGCTTTGCAATTCCGGCCAACGTCGCACAGCGTATCGCCAACGAAATCATGACTACCGGAGAAGTTAGCCATGGCCTTCTTGGAGCATTAGTTTCGGACGCGATGTCATCTGAAGATGGCACAGGATTTTCCATCGGAGTCACAGTTGTTGAACTAACCCCAGAGGGAGCAGCGAAAAAAGCAGGAATTCTGGCTGGAGATGTGATCACCACCATCAACGGAAAAGCTGTAACAACCGCCAGTGAACTAACGGCTGCTGTTAGACAAGAGCCAGCCGGCGCCAAGGTAAAGATTGAATTGATTAGAGACGATGTCAAAATGACATTTGATGTGGTTTTGCAAGAAGCCAACCAATAAATTACGGAAGCGAATAAGTTGAATCAGATTGCACCCACCGAGACCCAAGAATTTGGTACCGACACAACTGCGGCCCCAAAGCTTTTTGAGCCAGGCGATCATGAGCGCTTTTCTCACTATGTGAAAAAGGAAAAAATCGTTGAGTCGGCCGTTATGGGCACACCGGTTATTGCGCTTTGCGGAAAAGTTTGGGTGCCCGGCAGAGATCCAAAGAGCTTTCCAATTTGTCCAGCCTGCAAGGAAATTCACTCTAAGTTAAAACCTGGCGATGAGGATAAGAGCTAAACGAACCTTGTTGGTATCGCAGGCTCGCCTCTAGTTAGGCGATGTGCACTTGCGGGAAGTTCTGCTTTTACTTTTGCATGATGAGCTCTAGCTGCTTCAACACCAGCTTTTCCAACCAGACCTGGTTGGATTTGTCCTTCAATAACTAGGTTGACTAGAAGCTGCCTTTGACCAGCTAACAAATCGATATCGGCCGTTGAAATAACTTCAGCTATTGCAATGTGATTTTCATGTGAGCGCGCGGCATGCTTTTTTCCACCTAGGTTGGTCTTTCGAGCTGATTGCTTAGAAACCGAGTGCCATTCACCCGAATCGTTTTGGAACGCAACCATTTTGTATACGAAGCCGGCAGCAGGAACTCCAGAACCAGTTACAACGGAAGTGCCAACACCGTAGGCGTCAACTGGTGCCGCAGCGAGTGATGCTATTGCAAATTCATCCAGGTCATTAGTCACGGTGATCTTTGTCTCGTGAGCTCCAAGCTTGTCAAGCAAGCGTCTAGCTTTGGCTACTTCAATTGGTAAATCTCCGGAGTCGATTCGAACACCGCCGAGTTTTGATCCAGCAACGCTGATGGCATTTTCAATGCCTGCTTCGATGTTGTAGGTGTCAACTAGGAATGTGGTGTTTGCTCCAAAGGAGTCAAGTTGAGCCGCGAAAGCTTGTCTTTCACTGTCGTGAAGCAAAGTAAATGCATGAGAAGCAGTTCCCATTGTTGGTATTCCAAAGCTTCGTCCAGCTTCAAGATTTGAAGTAGAACTAAAGCCTGCGA
Source organism: Rhodoluna limnophila (assembly GCA_945862155.1). Taxonomy (GTDB): domain Bacteria; phylum Actinomycetota; class Actinomycetes; order Actinomycetales; family Microbacteriaceae; genus Rhodoluna; species Rhodoluna limnophila_A. The sequence continues at coordinate 8,408 of CAMAXJ010000017.1, read as the reverse complement.
TGTAGGCAGCGCGAGCTGCTGCCACAGCAGAAGATTCACCAGTTCTGCGAGAACCCATCTCAGATACGCTTCTAGACCCAGCGGCAGTGACCATCCTGGCGGCTGCGCTAGCAACTGCACTGTCGTAGTTCAAAGTGGAGAGAATTAGGGTTTCAATGATTACGGCTTCCGCAAATGTTGCTTCCACGATTAGCACCGGTGAATAAGGGAAGTAAATCTCTCCCTCGGCGTATCCGTGGATGTCTCCCGAGAATTTATAGTTTGAAAGCCAATCTGCAGTTGGCTGGTCGATGATTTTTTCAGATAACAACCAGCTGATTTCTTCGTTTGAGAATCGGAACTGATTGATAAGTTCCAAAAGCCGGCCGGTTCCGGCGAATACCCCATAGCGCCTGCCACCAGCAAGAGTTCTTGAGAAAACCTCGAAGACACCTTTGCGGTGAGCTTTTCCAGACTTTAGTGCGGCCTGGAGCATGGTTAGCTCATAGCGATCGGTAAGTAGGGCTGTTGTGGAAAGCACGAGATAAGCCTAGCCCGAGGGGCCCGCAATAGAATTGGGGCGTGAATGATCCTAAGCCGAGCGCACCAATAGGAGTCTTCGACTCTGGAGTTGGGGGACTGACGGTAGCTCGGGCAATCATTGACCAGCTTCCAAATGAGTCCATCATTTACGTTGGCGATACCGCCAACACCCCCTATGGTCCAAAGGCACTTTCTGAAGTTAGAGAGCTGGCAATTTTCGTCATGGACAAGCTCGTAGACGAAGGCGTCAAAGTTTTGGTTATAGCTTGCAACTCAGCCTCCGCTGCCGTTTTAAGAGATGCGCGAGAGCGATACACCGAAGGCCGTGGGATTCCAGTGGTTGAAGTTATTCAACCTGCAGTTCGCAGAGCTGTTGCCTCAACTTCTAACGGAAAAGTTGGAGTGATTGGAACACAAGCAACTATCGCATCCAAGGCCTACGATGATGCTTTTGCCGCAGCTGTTGACGTTGAGCTCTTTAGCGCCGCTTGCCCAAGCTTTGTTGAATTTGTTGAAAATGGAATCACAAGCGGACCGGAAATCATTGCGGCTGCCAGCCAGTATCTGGCTCCGCTAAAACAAGCTGGCGTGGACACTCTGGTTTTGGGTTGCACTCACTACCCACTGCTAACTGGGGCACTGTCTCTGGTAATGGGAGATGGCGTGAGTCTTGTTTCATCTGCTGAAGAAACAGCTAAGGACCTTTACAAGGTTTTAGTTGAAAATGATTTGCTTCGCACCGCTGATGCACCGCCGACCTTGAGCTTTAGAGCAACCGGCGATGCAGCAAGCTTTGAGAAGCTGGCCAAGAGATTCTTGGGCCCGGAAGTTTCCAAAGTCGAAAAGCTTTAGAAATAGAAAAGGAAAACACCTTGCAAAGAGTAGATGGACGCGCTCCAGATCAGCTTCGAAAAGTCACCGTAGAAAGAGGCTGGTCCTCACACGCTGAGGGCTCAGCACTGATCAGCTTTGGTGAGACAAGAGTGCTGTGCACAGCATCTTTCACCAATGGCGTCCCACGCTGGAAAGTTGGCAAAGGTGAAGGTTGGGTGACCGCCGAATACTCAATGCTTCCTCGTGCAACCCATGACAGATCTGACCGCGAAGCGGTCAAGGGAAAAATTGGTGGTCGCACCCACGAGATTTCTAGGTTGATTGGCCGAGCACTTCGTTCGGTAGTTGATTTCAAAGCACTTGGCGAAAACACAATCGTTATCGACTGCGATGTACTGCAGGCCGACGGAGGAACCCGCACCGCTGCAATAACCGGTGCATACATCGCGCTGGTTGATGCAATCGAGTGGGGTAAGACTCAGAAGTTCATTTCGGAAAAAAAGCAACCACTTTCAGACAGCATCGCCGCTATCTCAGTGGGAATCATCGATCAGGTTCCAATGCTTGATCTGGCTTACACGGAAGACGTTAGAGCAGAAACAGACATGAACGTTGTTGTCACTGGCTCTGGCAAGTTTGTTGAGGTTCAGGGAACTGCTGAAGCTGCACCATTCGACCGTGCTGAGTTGAACGCCCTTTTGGATCTTGCCCTAAAGGGAACTGCGGAGCTAACTGCTTTGCAGCGCCAGATTCTTGAAAGCCCGAGGCCCTGAGCTTGGAATTGGTTCTAGCAACCCATAACGCCCACAAGGTAAAAGAAGTCGCTGCAATTTTGGAGCCGATTGTTGCCGGTTTGTCGATGCTCGGCTACGACGGACCCGAGCCAATTGAAGATGGCACATCATTTCTTGAGAACTCTCTTATCAAAGCTAGAGCTGCCTTTGCACACACCGGGAAAGCGTCGATTGCAGATGATTCAGGAATAGCGGTTGATATTCTCGGAGGATCACCTGGAATATTTTCAGCACGTTGGTCGGGTTCCAAAGATGACGCTCAAAATCGCAAGCTACTTCTTGCGCAGTTGACAGATGTTCCAGAAGGTAATCGCCAGGCTAGTTTTATCTGCACTATTTCTATGGTGAGCGATGCGGGGGAGACAAGCTTCACTGGTGTTTGGCCCGGTCGAATTGCATTTGCTGAGTCAGGTGAATTTGGCTTTGGCTACGACCCGATTTTTATCCCAGAAGGATTTGAGGTTTCTTCTGGCGAGCTAGAGCCGATGGTGAAAAACTCAATGAGTCATCGATCTATGGCGCTGTCTCAGCTGGCTAGTTTTTTGCGCCCCCAGTAGGATTCGAACCTACGCTCCCGCCTCCGGAGGGCGGTGCTCTATCCCCTGAGCTATGGGGGCAATACTTCCTTCAGCCTAACAGCGTGGCTAGAAATGGGCCTTTCTCGGTATAATTTGTAAGGAATTGCCTTTATTTATTGAGGTGTTTCTCACCGCCGAGATCTTTGAATTCTTTTTTTAGCTCCTACTCGTGAGGCAAAACCGTGACTCCAGCAGAACTAGCTGTGGCCATTCGGCGCATCTTGGAACAGATGCAAGCTGATGGCTCGCTGGTCGCGGCCGAACTGCCAACTGAGATTGTGGTTGAGCGCCCGAGAAATCGCGAGCACGGTGATTGGGCAACCAACGCTGCGATGCAATTATCTGGACTTTTTGGTCTGAACCCGAGAACTTTCGCAGAGCTGCTGGCGCCGAGAATAGAAGCTTTGGATGAGGTTTCCAAAGTCGACATCGCCGGACCTGGCTTTATTAACATCACATTGAATCTGGCAAGTGCTGGAGCATTAGCAAAAGCGATCGTTGAGGCAGGACCTAACTACGGTAAGGGCGAGAGCCTAAAGGGCCTCAAGATGAACTTGGAGTTTGTGTCGGCAAACCCAACCGGTCCAATTCACATGGGCGGAACCCGCTGGGCAGCTGTTGGAGACTCACTTGCTCGCGTATTGGCATTTCAGGGGGCAGCGGTCACCAGAGAGTATTACTTCAATGACCACGGAGAGCAGATAGACCGTTTTGCTAGATCCCTTTTGGCTCGTGCCAAAGGATTGCCAGCACCAGAGGATGGCTATGGCGGTCAATACATAGAGCAGATTGCAAACGCTGTGATGGCCAAATCTTCGAAAGGCATCTTGACTCTCAGCGATGAGGACGCCCAAGAAGTCTTTAGGGCCGAGGGTGTTGAGCTGATGTTTGGTGAAATCAGGCAATCTCTGCACGAGTTCGGTGTTGACTTCGATGTTTACTTCCACGAAAACTCACTGCATGATTCAAAAGCTGTCGAGAAGGCAATCACCCGATTGCGTGGACTAGGACACGTCTTCGATGAAGACGGAGCCGTTTGGCTTCGCTCAACCGAATTTGGTGATGACCGAGATCGAGTAATCATCAAATCTGACGGAAATGCCGCTTACATCGCAGGGGATCTCGCTTATTACTTGGATAAGCGTGAGCGCGGATTTGACCGCTGCCTAATCATGCTTGGGGCTGACCACCACGGTTATGTTCAGCGAATGATGGCTATGTGTGCAGCATTTGGTGATGAGCCGGGAGTAAATCTAGAAATCCTTATCGGTCAGATGGTGAACTTACTTCGCGACGGCGAGCCGGTTCGTATGTCCAAGCGAGCTGGAACTGTTGTCACAATGGAAGACCTAGTTGAGGCGGTGGGAGTTGATGCCGCCAGGTATGCGCTCGCAAGGTCATCTTCAAACTCACAATTGGATATCGACCTGGCTCAGTTGTCCAAAAAGACCAATGACAACCCGGTGTTTTATGTCCAGTACGCGCATGCTAGAACTCAGCAGGTCGCAGTCAATGCAAAGAGCATGAGCGTTGACCACTCAAAATTCGACCCTGCCCTGCTAAATCACCCAACCGAAACAGATTTGCTTGCCAAGCTTGGAGAGCTACCAAGGCTTGCAGTTCAGGCTGCTGAGTTTAGAGAGCCACATAGAATTGCAAGATACCTTGAAGAAGTCGCTGGTAGCTACCACCGCTGGTACGACAACTGCAGGGTTATCCCACTGGCGGACAAGCCGGTTGAGCCAATTCATTCCACAAGACTTTGGCTCAACGACGCAGCCGGTGTTGTACTTAGAAATGGTCTTGGACTTTTGGGCGTCCAAGCACCGGAGCGGATGTAATCATGAGCGCTAATCAAGCAAAATTTGCTCCAGCTTGGCTGGTTGAGCCAAAAGACGTCAACCACATCGATTCCAAGATTTGGCCGGCTGGGTTGACCAGGTCGGCAGCGGGAGATATTTCTTTGGCTGGAGTGCCCGTTGGACAGTTGGCTGCTCAGTATGGAACTCCTTTGATGCTGATTGACCAGGATGATTTTTTTGCAAGAGGTGAAAAAGTAAAGAGCGCCTTTGAGAAAGCAGCGGCCACAATCGGCTCAAGCGCGAAAATTTATTTCGCAGGCAAATCTCTACTGACTACTGAGATAGTCAAATGGATTGACCAGCTTGGATTGAACCTGGATGTTTCAACCGGGGGAGAGTTGGCCCTTGCCCTATCGGGAGGAATTAGTCCTGATCGAATTGGACTGCACGGCAACAACAAGTCTTTGTATGAAATCGGTCGGGCCGTGACAGCGAATGTTGGAGCAATAGTTATTGACTCTGAAATTGAAATTGAGCGCATTGCATCGGTAGCTGGTGCGCAAGACAAGATTCAGCCGGTCCGCATTCGAGTAAATTCTGGGGTGCACGCCTACACTCACGAGTACCTTGCAACCGCGAGGGAAGATCAAAAGTTTGGTATCGCAATCTCAGATGTTCCGGCATTGGTAGCGAAAATTCGATCACACTCACACTTGAAGTTTCTGGGTCTACATTCGCACATCGGCTCGCAGATTTTTGCCATTGAAGGATTCGTTGAATCTGTTCGTCGACTTATTCCGCTGCACAAACAGCTACTTGAAGGCGGAGAGGCCCCGGAGCTAAACATCGGTGGAGGTTTTGGAATCAACTACACATCTGCCGACCAAGCGCCAGCTATTGAGGTTTTTGCCGACCAGATTTCCAATGAGGTAGCCAAGCTTTGTGGCGAAGCTGGTATTGCGGTTCCAGTATTGTGCTTCGAACCAGGTCGAGTAATCTCAGGACCTGCGGGAATCACGGTCTACAACGTTGGAACCATCAAGGACGTGCAGCTTTCTGAAGATGGAGTAACTGGAATTAGGAAGTACATAAGCATCGATGGAGGCATGAGCGATAACGCACGCCCAAGTCTTTACAGCGCCGACTATTCACCGATTCTTGCTTCTAGATCATCAGCGGCCAAGCCAGCGCTTTCGCGAGTAGTTGGCAAGCACTGCGAGAGCGGCGACATTGTTGTCAGAAACTGCTTCCTTCCAGAAGACGTGAACCCCAACGACCTAGTAGCCGTTGCTGCAACCGGTGCTTACTGTCACTCGCTGGCTAGCAACTATAACTATGTGACAAGGCCAGCCATTGTTGCGGTGAAGGGCGGAAATGCTCAGCTAATACTGAGAGCTGAAACCGAAGCCGACATGTTTGCTCGTGACCCTGGCTACTCGGAAGACAAGACAGGGTAGTTTTGAATGGGTAAGGAATCGAATTTGAGTGAATATCGCCCAATCAGGGTTGCGTTGCTTGGCGCCGGATCTGTTGGATCTGAGGTCGCCAGGCTATTGCTAGAGCAAAAAAGCGAATTAGCTGCACGCGTTGGTGCGGAGCTAGAGCTTATTGGCGTTGCCGTTCGAGATCTAAAAACCAAACGCAACGGATTTCCAAAAGAACTTTTGACTACCGATGCCGAGAGTTTGATTCTTGGCGCTGACATCGTGATTGAAGTCATGGGTGGTTTACAGCCTGCCAAGGACTACATTCTTTTGGCTTTGAATTCTGGCTCAGATGTAATCACCGCCAACAAGGCACTTCTTGCAACTCACGGTTCAGAACTTTTCAACGCAGCCGAACAAGTTGGCGCTCAGCTTTACTTCGAGGCGTCGGTTGCCGCAGCAATTCCTATCATCCGTCCGCTACGCGAGTCTTTGGCTGGAGACCGCGTGAAGCGAATCATGGGAATCGTAAATGGCTCAACAAACTACATTCTTGACCGAATGGATAAGAGCGGAATCACGCTTGAAGCCGCCATGAAGGAAGCTACCGAGCTGGGCTATCTCGAAGCTGATCCTTCTTTGGATGTTGATGGGTACGACGCTGCACAGAAGGCGGCAATCCTTGCCTCACTAGCTTTCCACACCGAAGTTCCTCTGGAGAAGGTTTACCGTGAAGGAATTACCGGAGTCACAGCGCAGCAAATTGCAGCTGCCAAGCGCGATGGTTTTGTTGTTAAGTTGCTGGCCATCTGTGAATTCATTGAAGCTGATGACTCGGGCTCCGAAGGAGTTTCGGTGCGAGTTTACCCGGCGCTTGTTCCAAGATCTCACCCTTTGGGTTCAGTCGATGGCGCTTACAACGCGGTTTTTGTTGAGGCCGAAGCTGCTGGACGATTGATGTTCTACGGATCCGGTGCCGGTGGCACTCAAACGGCCTCCGCAATTTTGGGAGACGTAGTTTCAGCTGCTAAACGCCACGTTGCTGGCGGACCGGGTCTCGCCGATTCGATTCACGCAAACTTTGAGGTTTTGGACATGAGCCGAGTCAAGACTCGCTACGTGATTCAGCTCGAGGTTAAGGATCAACCTGGAGTACTTGCAAAGATAGCCAGCCTTTTCGCCGAGCACGGAGTTTCTATCGAAACTGTCGAGCAGGGTGTGCTGGGGCTTAGTTTGCAAACCGCAAGTCTTGAGATTGGCACTCACGTAGCTAGCGATGCAGCTTTGGCTGGTGTGGTCCAGGCCTTGAAATCAAACGACGCAGTGCAGGCAGTTTCCTCCTTCATTCGGGTTGAAGGATTGTAATGAGATTTATTGCAATAGAAAGAGGTGTTTACCTTGTTTGGTAGACCAAAAAAGGCGCACCAGTGGCGCGGAGTAATCAATGAGTACTTCTCCCGCCTTGATGTAGACAAGAGCACCCCGGTCATCACACTCGGCGAAGGTGGAACACCACTTATTGAAGCCCCGGCTCTGGCAAAACTCGTCGGAGCAGACCGCGTCTATCTAAAGTTTGAAGGAATGAACCCAACCGGTTCATTCAAGGACCGCGGTATGACCATGGCCGTTTCCAAGGCCGTAGGCCACGGAGCTAAAGCTGTGATTTGTGCATCTACTGGAAACACTTCGGCATCTGCTGCTGCTTACGCAGCTGCAGCTGGAATCAAGTCTGTGGTGTTGGTTCCAGAGGGCAAGATTGCACTTGGAAAACTTTCTCAGGCAGTTGCGCACAAGGCTCAGATTCTGCAAGTGCAGGGAAACTTCGATGACTGTCTTACTCTGGCTAGAGATCTATCAACCAACTACCCAGTGCACTTGGTGAACTCGGTGAACCCTGACCGTATCGAAGGTCAGAAAACTGCAGCCTTTGAAGTTGTTGACGCCTTGGGTCAGGCTCCTGATTTCCACGTGCTTCCGGTTGGAAATGCTGGAAACTATTCAGCGTATTTCAAGGGCTACCAAGAAGATTTCAAGGCCCGTCGAATCAAGGCCTTGCCAAAGATGTATGGCTACCAAGCCGAGGGCTCGGCACCTTTTGTTCAGGGCTCTCCGGTAAAAAACCCTGAAACTATTGCAACTGCCATTCGCATTGGAAACCCTGCGTCTTGGGACCTAGCTCAAATTGCTAGGGAAAAATCCAAAGGCAAGTTTGGTGCGGTATCTGACAAAGAGATCCTTTGGATGCATCGCTTCTTGTCTCAAGAAGCCGGCGTCTTTGTTGAGCCAAGCTCGGCCACCGGTGCAGCTGGGCTATACAAGGCCTCACAAACTGGAGAGAGTTTTGCTGGCGCACTGATTGTCATCACCGTGACCGGCCATGGACTCAAAGACCCAGGTTGGGCCCTGAAAGACGAAGCAGGAAACGAGATCACCCCAGAAGCAGTTTCGACAAAT
>CAMAXJ010000016.1 GCA_945862155.1 Rhodoluna limnophila | reverse complement strand
GCACTCACACTCTTAGGTTTAGATGTTCTATCGTTAGCCCACGATATAAGTGAGGGCGAAGATTTTAACATTGCACTGTTCGAGCATTGGCCAACTTTTCTAGCTTACTTCTTCGGATTTATAGTCCTTTTTTCATGGTGGTACGAGTACCACGTGACGAGTCAATACGTCGTGGGAACTAACGGATTTATTGTTTGGAACCACGGAATTGTCTTGGCTTGGGTCGCCTTAATACCCTTCGGTGCTGCACTCCTGGCCGAAAACCTAAACACACCAAACATGAGTTGGGGAGTTTTCTGGTTCGGAATCTGCCTTTTTGGACAGTATTGGTCAATTTTGTTACAGACCTTACTGGCAAAAATCTTTAGAGCGGATAGAACTTTCACGTGGTCTGATGACTTTATATTGTCAAAATTCCCTCCAAAGGAGCAGCGTAAGAATCTTCTAATCTTTCAAGCGATTCCAGCTGTGATTGGGCTAATAACTGTTCCCTTTAGCCTGATTAATCCATGGATTGCCTTGGCTGGCATGATGCTCTACGTGGTTGCGACGGCTAATCCAGTAAAGAGTATTAATCGCTTAATCCCGATGATGCTGAAACTTCAGAAAGTGCACATATAAAAGAGAAGTATTTCACGTTCCGATGAGCATAAAAGTCAAAGAGGGCGGTTAGATTAACTCACAATTTGGGCAGCACTTGCTTCGGCAATACCTGACTTTGCTTGTTTTTCAAGTCCGACCGTAACTGCAAAAGTATCTTCATAAACATCAAAGTCATAAGCCTTACCCCACCGCAATTTGATTACGTGAATGCCTGGATTTATGTAGGGCTCTCCGTTTTCAAGAGTGCATGTCGCTACCCAGCGGGCAACTACTGTTGTGTTCCATGGCCCACCGTGGACTAGAACACTTGTCACATTAAACTCAAGCTCCGGAAAAACCGTTCCCACCCTCATAAACCACCGACGCATAGCCTCTTTGTCATGTCGAATACCACCCAGTGAATTAGGACCCGCAAAACGATGGGTGAGGTTCCTAGTGGACAGACCACCCAACACATATTCGTAATCATGATTCTGCACGGCAAGAAATGTTTTACGAACTAACCTCTCGACAATGGAGCTATAAATTAGCATGTGCCTCAAATCTTTCGAATTCTGCATTTATAAAAATCATTCGTAAAAACTGTACCCTTTCACCACACGGCCAGGAGGTACATTCTGGCGACGCGAACCCTAGCCTTTCAGCCACCAGTTAATTGGTAAGTGCAACCTTGCTGCCCAAGCGCTTTCAGTGTGACCGGTGCCAGGAAATACCCCAAACATCAGATCCTTATCCCGAACGTATCCCTTGGCCTGCAGAGCTTCGACTGCTCCGTTATGAAAGCGCTGATAGAACATATCCCAGTCTTGAGTTCCGGTGTCGGTGTAGATCTTGTGCTTGCCGGCAGCTGGCATCAAAGCCATTAGCTCCTGAGCCATGTACTTGTGCCCCAAGATCCAGTGTGTGGAGAAAGAAAAGGCAGCGCCAAAAGTATTCGGGTACTTTGCAAGCAAATACATTGAAGCGAGGCCGCCCATGCTCGCGCCAGCAATTGCTGTTCGATCAAGCGCGTGCTCGATGCCGTACTTGTCTAAAACCATCGGCAAAATCTTGTGCACAAGTAGTTCGTTGTATTTGGCGTTTTGTGGAGTTTTGTGAGGCGGTTGGTATTTGGGTGGGAGGTCATCCCAGATATCTGGATGACGCTCTGCAATTTCTTGCGGGGTTAGCTCCAGCATGCGGGTGGGCTTGGAAAGCCCGTGGACAGCGATGATGATTGGCTGAAGATCGCCTTTGATCCTGCCTTCTCTAAGGGAGTCAAGGATGCGCCAGGTGCTGCCATCGGTTGCGGTTTTTGGATTGAAGACATCTTTGCCATCGTGCATCATCAAAACCGGCGTGTAGAACAAAACTTTTTCCGGAACCCAGACTTCGACTGTGTGTCCATCAACATCGAACTTGTCGATCTTGCCATTAGCAAGTGCGATCTTTTGCTTCTTGAGTTCTCTAAATCCCATGAACAGGGGAAAAGTGAAAGCTAGGGCAGTGATGCCAGAAAGTAAGAAGTAAAGCCAGACCCGCTTCATGCCGAGCTTTCTAGCCTCGTGAAGCATAAACACGATTGTTGCCGCAGCAATAATAAACAGATCAACTGAGAGCACCCAGTCCACAATAGATCCAAACCAGGCGGTCAGGTAGTTTGCTCCTTCAAACGAGGCAATGCCATTTAGCACCCAGGCGGTGATTAGCCCAACTGCGGCTAGGGCGAAATAGATTCGAGCTCGAAGCTGATGACCGAACAAGGCTGGTCTTTCTTTTTGAATGGGTGTTATTACCCTAGCAACGCACTCGGGGCAGGATCTTTGAGAATCCCCCGAGGCGATAACCTATGAAGATGCTTATGTCAGACCGCGATATCCGCGCCAGTATCGAAGCTGGGCAGATTGGTCTCGAGCCACTCGAGATGGGCTTACTTCAGCCAAGCTCTTTTGATGTTCGACTGGACCGTTTTTTTAGACTTTTTGATAACCACAAGTACCCATACATTGATCCTGCAGAGCAGCAAGATGATCTAACAAGGCTTATCGAGGTTGCCCCCGATGAGGCGTTTATTTTGCACCCGGGTGAATTTGTGCTTGGATCAACTTTCGAATTCGTTACACTGTCTAACAACATTGCGGCAAGACTCGAAGGCAAAAGCTCACTTGGAAGACTTGGACTACTAACTCACTCAACTGCAGGCTTTGTTGATCCTGGATTCAAAGGTCACGTGACCCTTGAGCTATCTAACACCGCAACGCTTCCAATCAAGCTTTGGCCTGGAATGAAGATTGGTCAGCTGTGCTTTTTCCAGCTGACTTCAGCTTCTGAATTTCCATACGGGTCAGATAAGTACTCGTCGCGTTACCAAGGTCAGCGTGGACCCACCGCATCTCGTTCACACAAAAACTTTTACCGAACTGATGTCGGTAACACTCCGCTAGAAAACTAGCTCGCGTACTTAACCTGCGGGTTCGGATTTACTCTAAGCAGCAGTAGTAGTCCAACAACCAAAATCACCATCAGTCCAAGAACACCATAGATCGTGGTATTTTCTTTTCCGGTGACGATAGCTCCGATTGTGATTGCTGTTGCCCAGAAGAAACCGGATAGGAAGCTAATCGCACGACCGGTGGTCTGGTAAAGACCAAACACCTCACCCTCGCGACCCTCAGGTGCGAAACGGGATACAAAGGTTCTAGAAGATGCTTGAGCAGGACCAACGAATAGGCAAAGTGCAAGCCCACCAATCCAGTAGGTAATCTGGCCAGCATCGGCGAATAGGAACACCGAGAACCCTGCGATTATCAAGCCAATTAGCGAACCAACGATCACGTTCTTGGAACCAACTACGTCATCAATTCGGCCACCGATAACCGCACCGATACCGGAGACGATGTTGGCCGCCATACCGAAGATGATGATCTCAGTTTGGCTAAAACCAAAGGCAAGCGAACCAAGCACGGCACCAAAGGAGAACACACCTGACAAACCATCGCGGTAAACCGCGGAGGAGATTAGAAACTTTAGGGTTTCTGGTGCCTGCTTGTAAAGACTCTTGAGCTGACCCCAAAGAGCTCCGTAAGACTGTAAAACGCTTTCCTTTGTGCGGTTCTTCTTGGCCTCTATTTCTGGAACTCTAATAAGAAGTGGAATAGAGAAAACCAGTGTCCAGATTGCACAGAACAAGAACACAGTTCTAACTTCAAGTCCATCGGTTGCCGGAACACCAAAGACAGTTCCTGGAAGAACAAAACCAAATAGCGCAACAGCAAGCAAGATGATTCCACCCAAGTAGCCAAGGCCCCAGGCATAACCTGAGATGCGGCCAATAGTTGATGGGGAAGAAACTGATTTGAGCATTGCGTAGTAGTTAATAAACGCCGTTTCTTGCACCACCGAACCAAGACCATACAAAACCAAACCAAAGATTAGAAACTCAGCTTTTGGCTCTACGAAGAAGCTTGCGACCATGATCAAAACCAGGATGTAGGTATTGACCATCACCCAGAACTTACGTCTTCCACTCTCGTCAGACCGACGTCCCAGAATCGGAGCGATGATGGCCAGCAAGAAACCGGCGATACCGGTTGTGATACCAAGTAGCGCATCGGCATTGGTGCCGGCCTCGGCTACGGCTGAGGCCAGGTAGACCGGGAAGATGAAGGTCTGCATGATGGTGGGGTAGGGCTGCTCTGCCCAGTCCCATAGCGCCCATGCAAAGGTGCCTTTACGGCCGAGTTTGGTCTTTGGGGCCTTTAGAGGTCCTGTCGTTGCTGGATTAGTCATGCCAACAAGCTACTCCCTTGATTGAACCGAATCAGCCAAAAAGGGCCCTGGATCGGCAAACAGCAGATTAAAGCTGAGAGTTGAGTGAGAAAGACTCAGCTTTTGCCTTAATCACTTGACAATAATTTGGGGAAATGTGAAACTTGAGTCAATCGGGCTCAAGTTTGGGTCTGAAGCAGAAAAACCTCAGTAAATACAAGGAGAATACAGATATGGCACGTGCAGTAGGTATAGACCTGGGCACCACTAACAGCGCGGTTTCAGTCCTGGAAGGTGGAGAGCCTAGCGTTATCGCTAACGCGGAAGGGTTTAGAACAACTCCTTCTATCGTTGCTTTCACCAAGGACGGCGAAGTTCTGGTCGGCGAGACCGCCAAGCGCCAGGCCGTCACAAACGTTGACCGAACCATCGCATCGGTAAAGCGCCACATGGGCACCGACTGGAGCTTCAAGGTTGACGGCAAGGACTACACCCCCCAGGAGCTATCAGCTCGAATTTTGGCCAAGCTAAAGCGCGACGCCGAGACTTACCTGGGCGAGAGCGTGACCGATGCAGTCATTACTGTCCCTGCTTACTTCAACGACGCTGAGCGTCAGGCAACCAAGGACGCCGGAGAGATCGCAGGACTAAACGTTCTACGAATCATCAACGAGCCAACTGCTGCTGCCTTGGCCTACGGACTAGATAAAGGTAAGCAAGACGAACTGATCTTGGTATTCGACCTAGGTGGTGGAACATTCGATGTTTCATTGCTTGAGGTTGGAAAAGATGATGGCTTCTCAACAATCCAGGTTCGCGCTACCTCAGGCGATAACCGCCTGGGTGGAGATGACTGGGACCAGAGAGTTGTCGATCACCTAGTCAAGAAGTTCAAGGACACCACCGGCGTTGATGTTTCCAAAGACAAGATTGCACTTCAGCGTCTAAAGGAAGCAGCCGAGCAAGCGAAGAAAGAACTGTCGCAGTCAACAACTGCAAACATTCAGTTGCCTTACCTTTCTCTTACCGAGAACGGCCCTGCAAACCTTGACGAGACAATTACTCGCGCGCAATTCGAGCAGCTAACCGCTGATCTACTAGAGCGCACCAAGAAGCCATTCAACGATGTAATCAAGGAAGCTGGAGTTAAGGTTGCCGACATTGCACACGTTGTGCTCGTTGGTGGATCAACTCGTATGCCAGCGGTCACCGAATTGGTAAAGCAGCTAGCAGGAAAAGAGCCAAATAAGGGTGTTAACCCTGACGAGGTTGTTGCAGTTGGTGCATCGCTTCAGGCCGGTGTTCTAAAGGGTGAGCGTAAAGACGTGCTACTTATCGACGTCACGCCTTTGTCTCTTGGAATTGAAACCAAGGGTGGCATTATGACCAAGTTGATCGAGCGCAACACTGCTATCCCAACCAAGCGAAGCGAAACCTTCACAACTGCTGATGACAATCAGCCTTCGGTTTCGATTCAGGTTTACCAGGGTGAGCGCGAATTCACTAAGGACAACAAGTCACTTGGAAACTTTGAACTAACCGGTATCGCACCAGCACCACGCGGTATCCCACAGATCGAAGTGACATTTGATATTGACGCCAACGGTATCGTTCACGTTTCAGCCAAAGACAAGGGAACCGCCAAAGAGCAGTCGATGACAATCACCGGAGGATCATCTCTTCCGAAGGAAGACATCGAGCGCATGGTTCGCGAAGCCGAAGAGAACGCCGCAACTGACAAGAAGCGTCGAGAAGAGCAGGAAACCAAGAACACTGCCGAGCAGCTTGTCTATCAAATCGAAAAGCTAATCAAGGACAACGATGAGAAGCTACCTGAGGATGTCAAGACAGACGTCCAATCTGACGTCGATGCACTAAAGACTGCACTTGCCGGTGAAGACATCGATGCCATCAAGGCAGCCAACGACAAGTTGATGACCTCTTCCCAGAAACTAGGAGAGGCAATTTACGCGAGTGCTTCTGAGGAAACTCCAGCAGATGAAACAACTTCTAACGAAGACGTTGTTGACGCAGAAGTAGTTGACGAAGAACCAGCTACTGAGCAGAAGTAATGACGAAGGAAAACGCTTCCCCAGATAACAATCCTGAGAACATCGAGGGGCAGGCGGATACTCCGCCTGCCAACCTCGATGAAGCAGATGGATCTGACGAACTAGATCAAGAACTTGCCGACCTAGTTGAAGAAACTGGACCGATAAGTAAAGAAGCTGAGTTATTGGCCGATCTGCAGCGCCTGCAGGCGGAATTTGTAAACTACAAATCCCGGGTTGAGCGCGATCGCGACCAGTCTAGAAATGCAGCTATTGCAGAAGTAATTCGCTCTTTCCTTCCAGCACTTGATGATCTTGAGCGCGCCGAGACACACGGCGATCTTGAAGGATCGCCTTTTGCTGCCGTTGGAACTAAGCTGCGAACCGCAGGAGAGAAGTTTGGCCTAAAGCGCTTTGGTGCCAAGGGGGAGAAGTTCAATCCTGAACTTCACAACGCCCTAGCTCAAACGCCAAGCGCCGAGGTCACTGAAGAAACTATCAATGAGGTTATTGAAGCCGGATATCAGCTGGAAGATCGCCTAATTCGCCCAGCAATGGTTTCAGTATTGGTTCCTGAAGGAAAATAGTTAGATGGCATCTCAAGACTGGCTCGACAAGGACTTTTATAAGATCCTTGGCGTAGCTAAGGACGCTCAAGAAGCTGACATCAAAAAAACTTACCGAAAGCTCGCTCGTCAGTTCCACCCGGATTCCAACCCAGGCGATGCCAAGGCGGAAGCTAAGTTCAAAGAAATCAGCGAAGCGTTTTCCGTTTTGTCCGATACAGAACAAAGAAAAGAGTATGACGCTGTTCGTGCCATGGGTGGCGGAGCTAGATTTACAGCCGGCAGCCAAGGCCATGGCGGCGGTTTCGAAGATGTCTTTTCTAATTTGTTTGGAGGCGGCGGACGTGGATTCCCCGGCGGCTTCGGTGGCGGATTTGATTTTGGACCGCAGCCCGGCGTAGATCTAACTGCAAGAACCTCGATTGACTTTATTGATTCAATCAAAGGCGCAACAATCAAACTTGCACTGCAAGGCATGGAAGCGCTCAACGTAAAGATTCCAGCTGGCGTGCAAGACGGTCAAAAGATCAAACTTCGCGGCAAAGGAAGACCATCTCTTAACGGTGGCCCAACAGGGGATCTAATCATCACCGTTCGCGTTAAGCCTCACCCAGTCTTTACTCGTGATGGAGTAAATCTTCGTGTCACAGTTCCTGTGACATTTACTGAAGCAGCCCTCGGTGCAAATATTTTGGTACCAACACTCGGCGGCGAACCAGTAAAACTTAAAATTAACCCAGGTTGCCCTAACGGTCGAGTGCTGCGAATTCAAGGTCGCGGAGTTGACGCAGGCAACGCACGCGGAGACTTACTAGCAACTGTTGAAGTAGCGGTTCCATCCCACATGTCTGAAAAAGCTAAGAAAGCCCTGCAGGATTTCCAAGAGCAAATGCCAAACGAAGACCCAAGGCAGGACCTGCTCTCACGAGCAGGACTTCTATAAAGGAAAGGGGTAGCTGATGGATGAGTTCGATGAGAACACACCACTGTTTGTGATCTCGGTTGCAGCAGAACTTGCCCTGATGCATCCGCAAACTCTTCGCCAATACGACCGTTTGGGCCTAGTCTCTCCGCGCAGAACTCTAGGACAATCTCGTCGCTACACCATGCGCAACGTAGCTCAACTCAGACAGATTGCAGCTTTGTCCGCTGAGGGAGTATCCCTCGAGGGAATCAAGAGAATTCTGGAATTAGAAAACAACAACGCTGAACTAAAACAGCGCGTTCGCGATCTTGAGCAAGCACTGGCTAATGAACTAATGAATCGACCCGGTGCGAGAGTTTTTGCAGCGGGCGATCAAGGAGTCGAATCCTTGGCTGCTGGAAAACGACCAACAAGATCTACTCAGGTTGTTTTGTGGCGGGCTCGCTAAATCTCAACAACCACTGGTACATGATCGCTGGGACCTTCGCCCTTGCGTTCATCGCGTTCAATGCCGGCTGACTTTACTTTTTCTGCAAAGGATTCAGAGCCCAAGATAAAATCGATTCTCATTCCTTCGTTTCTTGGAAAACGAAGCTGCTGGTAATCCCAATAGGTATAGCCCTCAGGAATGCGCAGTCTAACGACATCCTGCAAACCAATTTGTTCGAATGCTTCGAATGCTTGACGCTCTTCTGGAGTGACGTGAGTGGAACCTGCAAAAAAGTTAATGTCCCAAACATCGGTATCCAGTGGTGCGATGTTGAAATCACCCATTAGCGCCAAAGGCACACCCGGTTCGTTCTCAAGGGTTTCAGCCGTGACTGCAGCTAATCGATCAAGCCATTCGAGCTTGTAAGGAAAGTGCGGGTCATCAAGTGTCCTGCCGTTTGGCACATACAAACTCCAGAGCCTAATTCCATCGAAGGTTGCTGCTATTGCTCGAGCTTCCTGGACCTGCTTGAACTCAGGCATTCCAGAAAAACCAATTTCAATGTCCTCCGCAGGGATCTTGCTTGCGAAGGCAACACCATTCCACTGGTTCAAACCGTGCATGGTGATCTGGTAGCCAGCATCTTCAAAAGCCTTATAAGGGAACTGATCTGGCTTGCATTTGATCTCCTGCATGGCCAAAACATCAGTTCCAGAGGATTCCAGGAAGCCAATAACCCGATTAACACGGGTTCTGACCGAATTTACGTTCCAGGTGGCTATCTTCACTCCTTAAACTTAAGGCATGTCCGAATCCCTGGTTTCCAAAGCGCGCCTAATTGAGCTGATCAAGGAGCTAGCTGTCATTCACGGTCCGGTCACACTTTCCAGTGGCATTCAAGCCAACTATTACGTAGATCTTCGTAGGGCTACTTTGCACCATGAAGCGGCACCTCTTATTGGCAAGATCATGCTTGAGCTGTTGGATAACTCTGGAATAAAAGACTTTGATTCAGTCGGTGGATTGACCATGGGAGCAGACCCAGTTGCCACCGCAATCATGCACCAGGCCGCAGCTGCGGGAAGAGACATAGATGCGTTTGTGGTTCGCAAGGCTCCGAAGGATCACGGCATGGGCAGACAAGTCGAAGGGCCTGATGTTTCCGGCAAAAAAGTAATTGTCCTGGAAGATACTTCAACTACCGGTGGATCACCGTTGACTGCAGCCAGAGCTTTAGAAAAAGCAGGTGCGACGGTAGTAGCTGTTGCAACAGTTGTTGATCGTGCTACCGGTGCTCGCGAAGCGATTGAAGATGCCGGCTATCGGTATCTGTTTGCAGTTTCACTGGCAGATTTGGGTTTGTAATTGGCCAGACAAAAGGGCAGCACGTTGCCCTATCTTTTGGTTGAGCTTTCCAATATCACCAGCGTTATTTCCGGCTCGATGGTTTTCATTGCCCTTCCTTGGCTTGCTCTTGAGATAACGGGATCAGCTGCAAGTGCTGGAGCACTTGTTGCCCTTACTTCAATTCCTGGAATTTTCTTTGGCCCGATTCTTGGAACGCTGATTGATCGAATTGGAAGGCGCATCAGCGGCTTTATTTCTGAGGTTCTGACAGCACTGACTATTCTTCTAATTCCAGTTGTCCATAACTCAATCGAGATTTCCTTCGCACTACTTGTCTTACTTGCTCTGGGCCGAGCAATCGTTAGCCCAGCTTCTAGCACCGCAAGAAAGTCAATCATTCCTGATGTCGCAGGACCTTCCGGATTATCACTTGAGCGAGCCAACTCAATTCACGAAGCGGTGTTCGCAACTGGTTTTGCAATCGGACCTGCGGTTGCAGCATTGTTTATTGGTTTGATTGGACCCTTCGATGTTTTCTACGTTGTCGCGTTTTTCTCCACACTTTCAGCAACAGCATTGTTCTTCGTTAGAACTAAAGAATCCAGGGGAGACGGAGTTTCTGAAACCGGAAGCCTGCTTCAAGACACGATCCTCGGGGCTAAGACCGTATTGAAAACTCCAGCGGTTTTGTTGGGCCTGAGCTTTGTGATGACTCTCGCAATGATTTATCTTCCAATCGAGATGGTAGTTCTACCCGCTCACTTCAACGCCCTCGACTATGCCGAAGGCCTTGGAATACTTATCTCCACCATGGCCGGAGCATCGGTTGTTGGAGCACTGCTCTTCGAGAAACTGCAGAAGAAGTTCAAGTACTCAACCATTATGAAGTTCGGCTTTATTGGGCTTGGATCTTCTGTGCTACTGATGTCATTACTCCCACCATTTTGGGTTCTTTTGATTCTTGGTGCAGTACTTGGCTTTAGCTGGGGACCGCTAATGCCGATGCTAAATACGGTGATTCAAAGAGTCATTCCTGAAAACATGCGTGGAAGAGTCTTCGGTATCGAAATGACCATTTGGGGCGCGGGACCAACCTTGACTGCAGTTGCCGTTGGTATTGCAGTGGATGGCGTTGGAGTGCAGCCGGTTTACTTATTTTTGGCCGTTATTGTTTTGGTGTTGTCGGTGTTTGTTTCCTTCAATAAGTCAAATAAGCAGCTCGATGCCGCAAGAGATTTGGCTCCGGCGACCTAATGGAAACACCTGAAAACCCAAGCCCAGAACTAACTACCTGGGGAGTTGGACCGTGGCAAGGGGATCTTCCAACAGGCCCTGGATCGGAAAAGTATGACCCTGAACTTCTTCAATATGGAGATACCAGAAACGTCGTTGACAAGTATCGCTACTGGTCAATGGAAGCAATCGTTGCCGACCTAGATTCCAATCGTCATAACTTTCACGTCGCCATTGAAAACTGGCAGCACGATCTAAACATAGGATCAATCGTTAGAACCGCCAACGCATTTTTAGCCAAGCAAGTTCACATCATCGGCAATAAACGTTGGAACAGACGTGGTGCGATGGTCACCGATCGCTACCAACACATCCTTCACCACCCAACGGTCGAAGACTTCGTCACCTGGTCAAAAACGGCCAACGAAGGCAAAGCCATGCCAATCATCGCAATCGACAATGTTCCAGGTTGCAAACAACTTGAAAGTTACAAGTTGCCAG
The DNA here is from genome assembly GCA_945862155.1 of Rhodoluna limnophila. Taxonomy (GTDB): domain Bacteria; phylum Actinomycetota; class Actinomycetes; order Actinomycetales; family Microbacteriaceae; genus Rhodoluna; species Rhodoluna limnophila_A. Next base: position 14,835 of record CAMAXJ010000016.1, on the reverse strand, counting down.
AAACTTGCGTTCTGCTTTTTGGCCAAGAAGGACCTGGTCTTTCTGATGCTGCAATTGCAGCAGCAAAAGATGTTGTTGAGATCACTCAGTTTGGCTCCACCAGGTCAATTAACGCCTCCGCGGCGGCTGCAATAACCATGCACCAGTGGGTCATGCAGAACGTAGTTCGTGGCTAGTTTGGGCCCAGCAGGCCCAAAAGCCCTAGCTGGTAGAGTTTATTTGTGCCTGCAATAGTCCTAGTTGGCGCCCAGTGGGGCGATGAAGGCAAGGGCAAAGCCACAGACTTACTCGGTAATCGAGTCGACTACGTAGTTAGATATCAAGGCGGAAACAACGCCGGACACACAGTCGTAATCGGGGACAAGAAGTTTGCTTTGCACCTACTGCCTAGTGGCATCCTTACACCCGGAGTAATTCCTGTAATTGGCAACGGTGTTGTTATTGACCTTGCAGTTCTAATCAAAGAACTTGATGGCCTTATCGAAAAAGGCGTAGACGTTTCCAAGCTAAAGATTTCAGCTAACGCTCACATCATTACTCCTTACCACGTCACCATCGACAAAGTCTCGGAGCGCTTTCTAGGAAAGCGCGCCATTGGAACAACCGGTCGCGGCATTGGCCCAACCTACGGTGACAAAGTTGGACGTCTTGGAATTCGTGTTCAGGATCTATTCGATGAGAGCATTCTTCGCCAGAAAGTTGAAGCAGCACTTTCCCAGAAGAATCAACTTCTTTCGAAGGTTTACAACCGTGCTGGAATTAAAGCAGAAGAAGTTGTTCGTGAACTTCTTAGCTTCACAGACCGCATTCGCCCGATGGTTTCAGACACCGCGCTAGAGCTACACAAAGCCCTAGAAGCTGGCAAGACTGTTCTGCTCGAAGGTGGCCAGGGAACACTTTTGGATGTTGACCACGGAACTTATCCGTTTGTGACATCAAGCTCACCAATTGCAGGTGGTGCAACAATCGGTTCCGGAATTGGACCGACCAAGATTGATTCGGTAATTGGAATCCTCAAGGCCTACACAACCCGCGTTGGAGCAGGACCTTTCCCAACAGAGCTGTTTGATCAGTGGGGTGAATTCCTTCGCGAGAAGGGTTTCGAGTTTGGAACAACAACCGGAAGAGAGCGTCGTTGTGGTTGGTTTGATGCACCAGTTGCTAAGTTTGCAACCCGCATCAACGGACTTACCGATATCTTTTTGACCAAGCTCGATGTTCTAACCGGCATCAAGGAGATTCCAGTTTGTGTCGCGTACGACGTTGATGGTGTGCGGATGGAGGAAATTCCAGTTTCTCAATCTGATTTCCACCACGCTAAGCCAATCTATGAAATTTACCCAGGCTGGGACGAGGACATAACCTCTGCTAAGAAGTTCGAAGATCTTCCTAAAAATGCTCAGGACTACGTCCTAGCTTTGGAGAAGCTTTCAGGAACCAGAATCTCTGCAATCGGTGTTGGACCAGAGCGTAACGCGACAATCGTTCGTCACGATTTACTTAGGGCTTAAACAAAACGGGAATCACAGCGTCTAACCAGATGCTGTTTTGGCCATCGGCCGCAGAGAAGTAAATTGCAGCATCGGCTTTGGCGTAGCCTCCGTTTTGCAGCAGGAACTTATAGACACCAGGCGCATTCACCTCCGGAACATAGCCAAGCTTGAGCCCTGAGATAAAAACAGCAACTGCGGTTTTGCTGTTGCGGTTGCCCGGATCAACAATCAAGGTTGCAATTTCATCCCAGTCACGACCGTCAATAAGTCCGATGTTTTTCTGAAGAGCAGAAAAGTTCTGGGCGTAGAAGCTTTCGCCAACAACTTCAAAGCTGAAGCTTTCATCGCCAAGCAGCATCCTTGCGCTACTTGCGGTCATTGCTCTTCCGGCATCCAAGATATTTGGTAGTGGCTTATCGCCTAGGACCTTCAAGGTGCCAGCTTCTAAAGCTGCCTTCTTGGCTCTGGCGACGTAAATCCCGAGAGCAACCAGCCCTCCAAAGACAAAAAGCAGCCAGGGCGCTGCAGCAAAGAACTGCGCACCTAGGGCAAATATCACAACCCAAGCGATTACCCCTAAGCATGTGCTCATGTTTCCCAATCTAGGCCACGGGTAAGACAAATACTTGGTTAACTTGTCTTGTGACCCGCGCTGAATACGCCTCTCTACCAAACGATAAAGATGACGCCATCGATCGTTGGGGATCTGCCGCTAACGGCCAAGATCCTCTGGTTGCAAGCTTTACTCTCAACCCGTATTCAAAAGCCCGCCCTCACGTTCCGTTCTATCGGTTTTTTCACTACCCGGATGTTTTGGATCTTAGAAACAACGGCTTCGAGGTCGAACGTTTTATTCCAATCTTTGATTCTTTGGATAACGCTCGCTATTCTCAAGCGGTTCAGGTTTACCACCTTTTGAAACATGGCCAAGGCTCAATGCTCTGGAACCCAAGGCGTGCGCGCGAAATGGAATTTGAAGTTAGGGCAGCATTCCATCGTCACGGTTTATCTGATGTTCCAACTTTGCTTCGAAGAATGTTAGGTAGAGCATTTCCTGATGATTCAGTAAGTTCACTGTCTGTGAGTTTGCTAAATGTTTATTTCTGGGCATGCCTTGCAGAGGTTGCAAGGGACTATGCCTGGAAAGAGCCAAAGCTCGCGCTTTACTCCGACTACCTCGACTATCCGCTGGAAATCACAGGACTTAACCCGGAAAGGAACCAAGACGCCGCATGAAACTAATTGCCTTATCCCTTGCTTCAATGTTTTTGCTAACCGGTTGCTCATCACTTCTTGGTGATGAATCCGACGCAGCTGCCTGCGAGAAGCTCGCCACCGTTGTTAGTACAGAGAATGTTTCACTGGATACCTTCTCCCCAACAGAAGTAGCAGCAAAGCTGCGCTCCGAAGTTTCCCCAATTGCCGCCGGAGCCCTTGCAACCAGGATTGATGCTCTAGCAACCGCTCTTGAAGGCGCCGAGGTTGATGTTGCCGGGGCCGGAGCGGCAGCTTCTGAAATTGGTGTGCGGTGTGCTATCTCGGGTGTGAACTTTGACTTCTCGGTTATTGGAAACCTAACCAAATAGCTCAGGCAAGGTAGCAACCCAAGAAGTACGAAGTTCATCGAGTTTCCAGGTTGCTAGGTCTTGAATCTCTAGCTCACCGGTGTTGTCGGTAACTCCAATGCGGAGCACTGGAATGTTCCTGGCATCACAGAGGCCTACGAATTTCACGTCATCTTCGCGACCTACGCTAACCAGGATCCGACCCGTGCTTTCAGAAAACAGCGCAGAAGTTTTGTCTATGCCATCTCGCTCACAAAGCTCTGAAATCCAAACCCTGGCACCCATGTTGAATCGCAGGACTGATTCAGTAAGGGCTTGAGCAAGACCTGCTTCAGAAAGATCTGTTGCGGAAGCAACAAGCCCTTGCAGGCTTGCTCCGTGCAATAGCTCCGCAAGCCGCTTCTCAAATTCAAGGTCAACTGCGGGCGGTCTTCCACCCAAGTGATCGTGAATTACCTCTGACCAAACTGAGCCATCTAGTTCATCCTTTGTGATGCCAAGTAGATAGATGTTGTTGCCTTCGTCTTGCCAACCAGATGGAATCCTTCTTGCAACGTCGTCGATAACTCCGAGTACTCCAACCACGGGGGTAGGGAAAATAGCTACATCACCGGTTTGGTTATAGAAGCTAACGTTTCCACCGGTGACTGGAATACCAAGCTCGAGACAACCATCAGCAAGGCCTGTAGTTGCTTGCTTGAACTGCCACATCACCCCTGAGTTTTCAGGAGAACCAAAGTTTAGGCAGTTGGTCACGGCTATCGGCTTCGCTCCGCTGGTTGCAACGTTTCTATAAGCCTCAGCCAGGGCAAGGCGAGCACCCTGGTAAGGATCTAGTTGGCAGTAGCGGCCGTTGGCGTCAGTCGAAAGGGCAACTCCAAGACCGGTTTCTTCTGAGACGCGAATCATTCCTGCGCCATCTGGGTAAGCCAGAGCGGTGTTGCCTCCGACGTAGCGGTCGAACTGACCGGTGATGTAAGACTTGTCAGCCTGATTGGGGGAAGAGATGATTTGAACAAACTGAGCGGCCAGATCTGTCGTGTTGTCATTGGCGCGGTAAAGACCTTGAGCTTGAACGGAAGCCGCATTGAGCGGCGCCTGCCATTTTGGCTTCCTCACCGGCCGTTCATAGACCGGGCCATCGTGGGCAACTGTGCGGGGAGGGACATTTACGATTTCCTGCTCGCCCCAGTAGATCAACAGTCGGTCCTTATTTATTACCTTTCCAAGCACCGAGTATTCAACCTCGTGCCTGTCCACAATCTTCTTAAAGGCACGCAGATGCCGTTTAGGAACAATCGCCATCATGCGTTCTTGAGACTCGCTCATCAAAATCTCTTCAGGAGTCAGGGACTCATCGCGAAGAAGGACCTTCTTCAATTGCACCTTCATGCCCTTGCCGCCGTTTGATGCAAGTTCACTTGTTGCGCAGGAAATACCTGCACCACCAAGGTCTTGAATACCGGAGACACAACCTGCTGCAAATAGTTCAAGACAGCATTCAATCAAGACTTTTTCGGCAAATGGGTCGCCAACTTGAACTGCTGGTCTCCGGGATGGCCCATCCGCATCAAATGTTTCACTTGCGAGTACCGATACTCCTCCGATGCCGTCAGCGCCGGTTCTAGCACCGAACAAAATCACAAGATCGCCTGCTTTATCGGCTTTGGCAAGTTTGAGATCGCCGTGCTTTAACGCTCCGATGCTAAGTGCGTTAACGAGTGGGTTTCCTTGATAGACCTTGTCGAAAACTGTCTCTCCACCTATGTTTGGAAGGCCTAAGCAGTTTCCATAAAAAGAGATTCCATCAACAACACCATGAACTACTCGTGCGGTATCTGGGTGCTCAGGTGCACCGAACCGAAGTTGATCCATGACCGCAATTGGTCTAGCGCCCATGGTCAAGATATCTCTAACGATTCCGCCAACACCGGTTGCGGCCCCCTGGAAGGGTTCGATGTAGCTTGGGTGGTTATGACTTTCAACCTTGAAGGTCACAGCCAGTCCTTCACCGATGTCAACTACGCCAGCGTTTTCACCCATGCCTACCAAAAGACGCTTCTTCATCTCCGGGGTGACTTTCTCCCCGAACTGACGAAGATAAATCTTTGAAGATTTGTAGCTGCAGTGCTCGCTCCACATAACCGAATACATCGCTAGCTCTGAGCTGGTGGGACGCCTACCAAGGATCTCCTTGATGCTGTTGTACTCATCCTCTTTCAAGCCAAGAGCGGCCCAAGGCTGCTCCTTGCCTGCTTCTATCTTCGACTGGTCGACGGTATCGATGATCATGCGGAAATCACGGATCTCAATACCGACTGAAAAATTCTTAGTCCATCAACGCCTGAGCGCATAGCAACGGGAGAGTCTGGACCAAAGCCAGGCTCAACTGCGTGCTCAGGGTGAGGCATTAATCCAACTACGTTGCCGCGCTCGTTTCTGAGTCCTGCAATGTCATTCATCGAACCGTTGGGGTTTACCTCTAGATACCTGAAGGTAATAAGACCCTCACCCTCGAGCATCTTCAGAGTCTCGTCGGTAGCGATGTAGCCACCTTCACCGTTTTTGAGCGGAATGGTGATCTCATCACCTTTTTGAAACCCACTGGTCCAAGCCGAGTCAACGTTCTCGACCCGAAGCTTTTGATCTCGGCAGACGAAGTGCTGCTTTTCGTTACGGATGAGACCGCCCGGTAAAAGGTGAGATTCAACAAGTATTTGGAAGCCGTTGCAGATTCCAAGAACTGGAAGGCCCTCGCCTGCTTTTTTGATGATGTTTTTCATAACCGGAGCTTGAGCAGCGATAGCTCCGCAGCGTAAGTAATCTCCATAACTAAAGCCACCGGGTAGAACAACGGCGTCTACCTTCTTTATGGAGCTGTCAGCATGCCATAGGGATATTGGCTCTCCGCCTGCCAGGCGGATGGCTCTTGCAGCGTCGCGGTCATCTAGGGATCCCGGGAAAGTTACAACGCCGATCTTCATCGAAGTTAGTCTTGCTCGATCGAAACTTCGACTACGTCTTCGATCACACCGTTAGATAAAAAGCTCTCGGCGATCTTCCTTGCTTCTTGAAGCTGGGAATCGGTTGGGGTGGTTGCATAGTGAAGTTCAATTCGTTTGCCGATGCGAACAGCCGAGATGGCTTTGTGCCCTGAGCGCTCAAGCGCTCTGGCTACAGCTTTTCCTTGAGGGTCTAAAAGGTCCTGCTTAGGCATTACCTGAACGATGATTTTCGGCAACTTTTGGCCCCCTACGGTGGCTACAAGAACTTGGGAATACTCCAAAGTTTACTGGTTTGTAGAGATGAGCTTTTCGCGCAACTCCGCATACCTGGAAGATGTTTGCGCAACTACTTCGGGGGATAGAACTGGAGGCTTAGAACCAGATTCTAGATTCCAGTTTTCAAGCAGCCAGTTCCTAACAATTTGTTTATCAAAGCTCTCATTGCGGTTTCCTGATTCGTAGGCACCTTTATCCCAATACCTACTCGAATCAGGGGTTAGTACCTCATCACCTAAAACCAGTTGCCCAGTTGCAGGATCTGCACCAAATTCAAACTTGGTATCGGCCAATATCAAGCCAGCCTTGTCGGTAATCACGCTCGCCGATTCAAAAACTGAAAGTGAAAGCTCGCGAAGCTTGCCAGCAACATCTTCACCAACAATTTCAATTACCCGCTCGAAAGTGATGTTCTCATCGTGGGAACCAAGCTCGGCTTTGAAAGCTGGTGTAAAAATCGATGTTGGCAGCTTGTCGCCATCCTGCAATCCTTCTGGGAGTTTCACTCCACAGATAGCACCGGTAGCTAAATACTCTTTGTATCCAGAGCCGGAGATGTATCCGCGCACCACACATTCGATTGGATACATCGACAACTTCTTGGCCACCGTTGCTCGGCCAGCTACTTCTTTAGGCACCGCGACACCGCTAGCTAGGTGGTTAGCAACAGCAAGTTTTTCAAACCAAAAGTTTGTCACCGACGTTAGGTTCTCGCCCTTGCCTGGAATCGAAGGATCCAGAATGTTATCGAAAGCGCTGATGCGATCAGAGGCAACAATCAAAATCAAATCCGATACAGACGCATCTAATGATTCGTAGAGATCTCTTACCTTGCCGCTATAGACATGTTTCCAACCGGCGATCTGGATTGCCAAACTAATCAGCAACCTTGGCTGCAATGTCGCTGCGGTAGTGCGAGCCATCAAGTTTTATTCTCGCGATTGCTGTGTAGGCGCGCTTGCGTGCTTTTTTGAATGTCTTTCCAACTGCGACTACCGATAGCACTCGCCCAACGCTTGAGGCGTAGCAAACTTCTACGCCGTTTACTTTCTCAGCTTTTTCAATTCCCGAGACCTGCCTAACGGGAGCTTGGGTCGAAGGGTAGCCCTGACTGGCTAAAACAACAGTGACGGCCATCTCGCTAGAGAACTGGGCTTCTGGTGCGGAATCCAAATGCCCAGTGGAAGCTTTGTAAAGAAGTGTCTCTAGTGAAGTTATAAGTCTTGCCAAAACAACCTGTGTCTCGGGATCTCCGAAGCGGGCGTTGAACTCAATTACTCTGATGCCGCGCTGGGTGACGATTAGTCCGCAATACAAGAGCCCAACAAACGGTGCCCCTAGCCTTGCGAGTTCTTGAATAGTTGGCAGCGCAATAGTATCTTCAACTTTTTGCACGAAGTCATTTTCTAGCCAAGGAAGGGGACTGTATGCACCCATGCCGCCGGTGTTTGGTCCAGCGTCGTTATCAAATGCACGCTTAAAATCTTGAGCAGGAGCAAGCGGCATAACCGATATCCCGTCAGACAAAAAGAACAGGCTTACCTCTGGCCCGGATAGAAACTCCTCAACCAAAATTCCCATGGGAATAAACTGCTTCGCGTGCTCCAGGGCAGCAGCGGAATCCTCGGTGACGATGACACCTTTACCAGCAGCTAAGCCATCGGCTTTGATTACGTATGGCGCTCCGAAATCTTCCATGGCCTGCTCTACTTCAGCAATTGTTTTGCACTGCCTAGCCATAGCGGTTGGAACACCGGCTGCTGCCATAACTTCTTTAGCAAAAGACTTACTTCCCTCAAGTTGAGCAGCTAGCTTGCTCGGTCCAAAAACTGCCATTCCTTGAGAACGAAGAGCATCTGATACACCGGCTACCAGTGGCGCTTCGGGACCGATGACGGCAAGCTCAATTGCGTTTTCGAGGGCGAATTTGGAAACCGCTAGTGGATCGGTTGGGTCAAGATCTCCTTGGCATTCAACTTGGGCTGCGATTCCCTTGTTGCCCGGGGCAACAATGATGTGGCTGGGATTTGTTCCGGTTTTGATTAGGGACTTGACGATGGCGTGTTCTCTGGCGCCTTGACCCAAAACCAGAATCTTCATCTTCCCAAGCTTAGTTAGTTGGTAAAGCGCCAGGCTTTGTAGTCTGGTAGCTGTGATGCGCCGAAAAATAGCAAGGGCCGATGGCCATCAGGCGATCTTGACCTTTCTGTCTGGCGACTCCTCACAAGAAAATATTGCGACGGCAGTTCGGTTCCTACTCGAGGAGCTAGGTAGCAATCACCCCGGCTCTTCCGTTGAGGTTCGGATACCTCCCCTTGGTGCCGTTCAATGCATTGAAGGCCCCACCCACACCAGAGGAACCCCAGCCAACGTAGTTGAGATGGATCCGATCAGCTGGATAGGTCTTGCCCTAGGAAAAAGCTCCTTTGAGGAACTAGCAGTTTCAGGAAAGTTAACCGCTTCGGGTAGTCGGTCAGATCTGGCCGGATTGTTCCCTATATTTATCCCATGAGCCAAAAACCCACTGTTTCCTCGGAAGAGGTAAGCATTCGGCGTGCACCCAAATACCTTGCTTTTTCACTCACTGGGTTTTTTCTTGGAGCAGTAATCGCATTTGTTGCAGGTCTTGGAACAGCTGAGTTTGCAGGATTACTTGTTGCCTTCGGTGGAATCTTCGGCGGGGGAATTGGAATCTTGGCTGCACTTTTGTTTGATGTTTATTTGAGGGGTCGTGGCTCAAAGCTCCAAGCCACGAAAACCGTAGAGTGATACGCGGCGACGGCAGACTAAATCACGACCTTCTTCCAGGAGAAAAAGGTCCGCAGGATCAGTGTGGCGTCTTTGGAGTTTGGGCTCCTGGAGAAGAAGTAGCGAAGCTCACTTACTTTGGACTCTATGCACTTCAACACCGCGGACAGGAATCCGCAGGTATCGCAACTTCTAACGGGAAAAAACTTACCGTATACAAAGATATGGGTCTTGTCTCTCAAGTCTTTACTGAATCTGCTTTAGAGGCTCTTGTCGGCCACGTCGCAATTGGTCACACGAGATACTCAACTACCGGAAGCTCCAGTTGGAGAAACGCTCAACCAACACTAGGTCGAACAGCATCTGGAACTGTTGCCCTGGGACACAACGGAAACCTAACTAACACTGCGGAGTTACTTGAGATGCTTCGTAGCCGCTACCCAGATCAGTCAGAAAATGAGATCACCGGCGGAAACACAACAGACACTGCCGTTCTCACAGCACTGCTTGCAGGAAACCCAGACAACTCCCTTGAGGGAACTGCAATGGAATTGCTACCCAAAGTCCGTGGCGCATTTTCTTTAGTGTTTATGGATGAGCAAACCCTCTACGCAGCTCGCGACCCGCAGGGAGTAAGACCACTTGTTCTTGGAAGACTAAACAGCGGGTGGGTTGTTGCCTCCGAATCCGCAGCGCTAGATATCGTCGGAGCGTCCTTTGTTCGCGAAGTTGAACCAGGCGAACTTATCGTGATTGATGAAAACGGCCTTCGCTCGATGATCTTTGCAAAGCCAAAGCGTGCTGGATGTGTATTCGAGTATGTGTACCTGGCAAGGCCAGATACTTCTATCAATGGCAAAAACGTTTACGACGCCAGAGTAGATATGGGTAAAGCCCTTGCTCGCGAATTCCCAGTTGAAGCAGATCTGGTTATTCCAACTCCGGATTCCGGTACCCCTGCTGCTATTGGCTTTAGCCAAGAGTCAGGTATTCCTTTTGGTCATGGACTAGTTAAGAACGCCTACGTGGGAAGAACATTCATTGAACCAAGCCAAACTATTCGTCAGCTTGGAATCAGATTGAAGCTAAATCCCCTAAAAGAAGTAATCAAGGGCAAGCGAATCATCGTTGTTGATGACTCAATCGTTAGAGGAAATACCCAGCGAGCACTTGTTCAAATGCTTCGCGAAGCAGGAGCAAAGGAAATCCACGTGCGGATTTCATCTCCTCCGATTACCTGGCCTTGCTTTTACGGAGTTGATTTTGCTACCCGCGCAGAACTCATTGCAACAGGACTTGCCCCGGATGATGTTCGAGCGTCAATTGGTGCAGATTCGCTCGGCTACCTTTCTAAAGAAGGAATGATCGCGGCCTCAGAACAAAAAGAATCTGAGCTTTGCACAGCTTGTTTCACAGGTGAGTATCCAATCGAACTTCCAACCGCAGACCGATTGGGTAAGAACCTTCTTGAAAAAGGAATTGCATCAATTCCGGTAGATGGCAGTTTCAACAAGGTGGCTAATGACTGAGCCCTACGCCGCTAGCGGCGTAGACACCGAAGCTGGAGACCTAGCGGTCTCCCTCATGAAAAAAGCGGTCAGCGCAACCCATAACGACAAAGTATTCGGATCCCTTGGGGGATTTGCCGGAGCGATGGATGTTTCATTCCTAAAGTCTTACAACCAACCACTTCTTGCAACCTCAACCGACGGAGTCGGCACCAAGGTTGCTATTGCTCAAGCAATCGACAAACACGACACCATCGGCCAAGACCTCGTTGGCATGGTGGTCGATGACATCGTGGTGATGGGCGCCAAGAGTCTTTTTATGACCGACTACATCGCCTGCGGAAAGCTCGTTCCAACCCGAATCGCAGATATTGTTCGAGGCATCGCTGAGGCTTGCAAAACGGTAGACGTGGCATTGCTCGGCGGCGAGACCGCCGAACATCCTGGATTGCTAGGTCCTGATGACTACGACGTTGCAGGTGCAGCAGTTGGTGTTGTTGAATCTGCCAAGGTTTTGGGACCTGAGAAAGTCAAGGTCGGCGATGTTGTTCTAGGAATGGCATCTTCCGGACTTCACTCAAATGGCTACTCACTGGTTCGCAAAATTGTTGCCGACAGCAAGCTCGATTACAAAAAACCAGTTCCTGAATTCGGCAGCAAATCTTTGGGCGAAGTGCTACTTGAGCCCACCATGCTTTACACGGGAATTCTGAACCAACTTCTGGAATCAGAACTAGGCGAATCAGTTCATGCACTTTCACATATCACCGGCGGCGGCATCGCAGCTAATCTTTCGCGCGTTCTTCCTGTAGGCGTGTCACTCGAAGTCGAAAGATCTTCTTGGTCACCAGATAACGTCTTTAGAGTTTTGGCGGAGTGGGGAGCCTATTCACTCGAATCACTCGAGGGAACCTGGAATCTAGGCCTTGGTTTTGTAGCGGTAGTTTCAGCAGACAAAGCCACGGAAGTTTCTGCAAAATTGAATTCTTTGGGAGTGAAGAGCTGGCAGCTTGGAGTGATTGAAACCGCAAGTGATGTTTCAGCATTTGTAACATATGCAAAGGGTGTTGATGGTGGCGCAGTTAGGCTAACTGGCGCTTACGCCTGAGCCTCCGGATAGAAATTCACAGCACCGCGAACCCAGACGGTGACCTTCATGCCAACTTCCGGGGCGAACGGCCCAGAAGACCTAGCACGAATCAGTTGCTTAGGTGTCTTTACTTCTACCACTGCATCGTGACCAAAGAATTGTCTTCCAACAACAATCGAATCGCCGTTTAGGTCGGGTTGCAAGTAGAAGTTCTCAGGTCTAATGGCAACCTTGCCCCGACTTGCTTCCTTGGCAGAGTTCAACAAAGTTAGCTGACCCAAAGAAGTGCTTACCTTGCCCGATTCGATAACCCCATCGACAATCACCGAGTCTCCAAGGAAAGTTGCAACACCTAAGTCAACCGGTGCTGAGTAAATCTCTCTTGGGTTTCCAACCTGGGCAAAGTTTCCATCGCGAAGCAGAGCCACGCGATCTGCAATCGACAGGGCCTCTTCTTGATCGTGGGTCACAAGAATTGTTGTGGAGGAGACTTTATCTAGTACCAGCTTTATCTCTTCGCGAATTCGTGCACGAAGCTCAGCATCCAAAGCCGCGAATGGCTCATCAAGCAAAATCAGTTCTGGTGCAGGCGCTAAAGCACGAGCAAGAGCTACGCGGTGCTTTTGTCCACCAGAGAGTTCAGTTGCCGACTGACTTTCAAAACTTTCCATGGAGACAAGCTTTAGAAGCTCACGCACGCGATCAACGCGAGCTGCCTTGCTTAGACCCTTTAAACCAAAGGCAACGTTTTCAAAAACAGACAGGTGGGGAAAAAGCGCAGCGTCCTGTGGAACGTACCCGACTTTTCTCGACTCTGCCCCAACAAAGACATTCTTGGAAGCAACTAGCTTTCCAGAAATTGAAATCTCTCCGGAATCAGGATCATCAAAGCCGGCAATCAATCTAAGAAGTGTTGTCTTACCTGATCCAGAAGAGCCAAGCACTGCAACGAATTCGCCCTCGGTGACTTCCAATGAGAGGTCATTAAGAACTCGATGTTTACTGAAAGATTTTGAGATGTTTGAGAGCGCAAGTTTCACTAGACACGCTCCAAATCGTTTATTGGCTCAAGATCTTTTCTAATTGCTCGATTTAGCAACCAAGCTGGAATTCCTGCCAGCAATACCAAAAGTAATGCATACGGTGCCGCTGTTGAAAATGAAGCCACTCCAGTCTCAGTCCACAGTCTCGTAGCTAAAGTCTCAACGCCAGTAGGGCGAAGGAGAAGTGTTGCCGGTAATTCCTTTAGAACTGTCAAAATCACAAGTGTTGTTGCGGCAAAGATTCCAGGTCCGGCAATCGGAAGCACTACTCTTCGGAGAGTCTGAAATTTCGTGAGCCCCAAAGACGCAGAAACCTCGTCAAGTGAAATCGGCGACTGCCGAAGCGGTGTTGAAATTGCAGACAAGGCGTTGGGCAAAAACAGAGCTACATATGCAATCAAAACTAGGAACAGAGATTGGTAGATCCACGGTGCAACTTGGTTAGAAAAAAACACCAAAGATAGCGCAACAACGATTCCTGGAGTCGCGTGAGTCAGCCAAACAGACCGTTCAAGTAACTTCGAGAAAGGCGTTCTAAATCTCACCACAACTATTGCTAAAGCAACTCCGAGCATGGCGGTTAGAAGCCCACCCGAAATTGAAAGATAAAACGAGCTAAACAGGGCGTCAAGAACTTGAGCCCAATCTGTCTCCGGAAGGCCAATTATTGACCATCGAATTAAACTAGCCATAGGCACAACAAGACCAACGCTCGCGATTCCAGCAAGTAGTGCCACCAGCGGCGTTTTGTAGTTTTGCAGATCAATTCTGTTTAGACGATTTGCTATCACTGTTCCTATGGGCTTATCCCTTTGGGATTTAGACTCAATGACTAAAACTAGAACTGTGACAGCGACCAAGATTAGGGCCAGGGTTGCGGCCAAGTTTCTATCGAAGCTTGCGCGATAAGCGTTATAGATGGCTCTGGTAAAGGTGTCGTATCGAACGATGCTGACTGCGCCGAAATCGCTGAGGACATACAGAGCGGAAAGCAATCCTCCCGAATAAGCGGCACCCTTGATGTTTGGCCAAGTGACTTTCCTAAGTACAGCAAATTTCCCTGCACCCAATGAAGAAGCAACTTCCTCAGTTGCCGAGTCAAACCTTGCAAGTGCTGCTGAAACAGAGAGATAAACCAAAGGTGCTGTTCCCATGGTGAGTATCAACCAGGCTGCAAAGAAACCGCTGAGATATGGAAACACGGCTAACCAAGAGTAAGCGGCGACATAGGAGGGTATAGCGAGTGGAAGCGCTGCTAAAACTGCGAAAACCTTCCGCCCTGGCAAGTTAGAGCGAACGGCAATCCACGCTTGAAAAGTCCCAATCAATATTGCCGAAACAGAGACTGCCAACGCAAGAAGGAGCGAACTCGTCATTAACTCGAGAGTTCGGGTTTCTTCCAATATTTCTAGGAAGGATTCAAAGCCTGCTCCAAAAACGCGAACTAGAAGATAGCCAAAAGGAATAAGGGCTAACAAGACAGCCAAGGCCGCCACTAACCAAATAGCTAGTGGCGGCCTTGCCTGCTTGTCATTCATTAGAGCAATCCGGCAGTACGTATCAACTCGAGTGTGACTGACAGGGTTGCCAAGTCAGAGAGATCAAACGTTGGAGATTCAACTTCGGTGATTGGCTTGATTCCATACATCGGTGCAAGGCCGATCAACGAGTACTCGGCAGTTTTTTCAACAAAGTACTGCTGAGCGGTTTTTCCAAGTAACCACCTGGCAAATTCATTTGCAGCTGGGTTATCAGAAAGTACACCAACCCCTGCAACGTTGATTAGGTTTCCCGCGTCTCCAGCTTGGAACCAGGCAACTTCCGATCGCATGTCCGTGACGCCAGTTTCCTCCGCAAGCTCAAACCAGTAGTAGTGGTTTATAAGACCAAGTTCAATTACTCCATCTTCAACAGCCTGAAGAATCTGTGAGTTTTTTTCAAACAGCACAGCATTTGCCTTCATTCCGTTCAGAAACTCGCTTGCAGCCTGATCACCATCGAGAACTCGAATCGCAGTTACAAAAGCTTGAAAAGACGCATTGCTAGGAGCAATTCCAATTCTGCCTTTCCATTCAGGCATCGTTAGATCCATGTAGCTTTTTGGAAG
>CAMAXJ010000015.1 GCA_945862155.1 Rhodoluna limnophila | reverse complement strand
GACTGTGTGCTCACTCCGTAAACGGCGGCGATTCGACTTATGGTTTCACCGGAGAGCACTGTGTGGAACCCGTGAAGTGTGCATGCTCCCGAGGGTCGCATTGGATCAACGCTTGAAATTTCATCACTTAGAGTACTGGCAGAGCTAGCAGGCTTTGGCGGTTTTGGCGCCGCCGGTTTTGCATGAGCTGCCGGTGGCTTGAGATTTAAAACTTGGCCGACGTAGATTATGGAGGATCTGGCAAGACTGTTGTATTCACGCAGAGCGGTAAGAGTCATCCCGAATTTCTGGGCCACCGAGTCCAAAGAATCTCCAGCTACCACGTGATAAGTCTCCGGGGCGTTTACTGGCGGTTGGGAAGTAGGAATGACTTTTGCAACCCTTAGTACTTGCCCCGGGTAAATCAAAGTCGATGAGCTAATTCGATTTATCGACGTCAGTTCCGCAAGTGTGAGTTTGTGGCGGCTGGCAATTTCCGAGAGAGTGTCACCTTGTTTTACTCGGTAGCTTTCTGCCGCTAGCTCAGGTGGTGCAGCTCCGACAAGCTTGATTACTTGCCCTACTCGAATAATTGATTTTGGCCCTAAGTTATTGATCTTGGTAAGTGAGGCAATCGATAGACCAAAACGCTTAGCAATTTGAGTGACGGTGTCGCCAGATTTGACCCGATGAGTCGATGGCTTCGAGGTTTGTGAAATAACTGGAATTGCGGCGGTAACTTCGGTTTTTGGGGCTTGGGCAACTTGAGCCGGCGCATCAGAGCTTTTTTGAATCTCTGAGGTCTCGGTGGCAGTGGCGGGTAAGTCTGCAAACACGGGGGAGGCGGCAGCCAGTGGCACGGAAAGAATCGCCAATTTCTTTGGCAGTTTTGACTTATCGCTGCGGTCCTTGGGCACAATCAAGCTTCACACAGCACAATAGGTTATTCCCTGAACCCCGCGGGTGTGGCAGGCTTATAGTGTGAATGATTCCGCCGGCAGTGCTACCAATTGGCTCACCGTCCTAGAGGTCGCTGAAGCTCTTCGCATCCCTAAAGGCAAGGTCAATCGTCTGCTGGAGGAGTACAGTCTGGTAGCCGTCAAAAAAGAGGGTCAGTTGATGATTCCAGCTGAGCTAATTGTCGGCGGCGAACCACTACCGCCGCTTCGTGGAACAATTATTTTGCTGCTTGATTCTGGCTACAGCATCGAAGAGTCGGTCCAATGGCTCTACACTCACTCGGATGTGTTGGGGCAGACCCCTCTGCAGTCGTTGCTTGAAGGTAAAAAAGCGCCGGTTCGACGCTTAGCTCAAATGATAGATCTCTAAACTAAACAACCTAGGCCTGTCGGTTAATAACCTTTTCAGCCATCGACTTCAGGTGCGCCATTGCCTGAGGCTCCAGGGTAATTCGATTCAGCGCCTCCATTGCTTGATTGGCTAGTTCAGTAATTGTTCGCTCAACTTTTTCGAGGGCACCCGAACCAATGATGGTTTGCTGCAAGAAACCAACCTGCTCATTTGTTAGCGCTCGCGAGGAAAGCATCTCGTCAAAAAGCTTTCCAACTGAATTTGAAAGAGAAGAACGGGTGTAGCCCACTAGAACAGTGCGCTTTCCCTCACGGAGGTCGTCTCCGGCAGGCTTGCCTGTAATCGCCGGATCACCAAAGACACCCAGCACGTCATCACGCAGCTGAAAGGCCATTCCTAGCGGAACTCCAAATTCAGAAAGCTGTCGCAGTTGACCAGGGTTGGCCCCAGCAAAGGCCGCTCCAATCAAAAGCGGAGCCTCGATTGAATACTTTGCACTCTTGTACAAAATCACGTTATTGGCTCTACCTACAGCATCTTCGACGGGTCTTGTGATGGCAGCATTTTCTTCGACTACGTCCAGATACTGGCCAGCCATTACCTCAACGCGCATCCTTGAAAACTCATCCCTACAAGCTGCCGAGACTTCTGAAGTTGGAGCACTCAGTAACGCAGTTCCAAAGATCTCGCTACTCCAACCAAGCATCAAATCTCCAACTAAGACCGAGCCTGCTACCCCGAAGCGCTCGTTGGATCCAGCCCAGCCGGATGAGGCGTGAAGAGTTTCGAATCTTTTGTGAACAGCGGGCTGGCCGCGTCTAGTGTCGGACTGGTCTAAAAGATCGTCGTGAACCAGGGCCGCGGAATGAAACATCTCCAGTGATGAAGCGATGCCAACCATAGCTTCGGCTGAAAGGGCTTTCTGCTGGGAACTCTGAGCTGGGGAAACCGGAAGGTGGCCCACCCAAGACCAGTAGCAAAACAGGGCCCGGAAACGCTTTCCTCCAACCAGTAAAGACTGGGTGTAGTCAACCAGGGGAGCAAGATCGTCAGAAATAGCGGCGAAATCCTGTCGCTGGGTGGAGCAAAATTCGTCCAGATGCTCTTGAACAAGCTTGAGTAGGGTTTCGGATTCATTCACAGCAATAGCCTAACTATCGAAATCGCAATAGACTTAAAACCACAAGCCGTCCTAGCTCAAGTACTTGGAGGAAATCATGGGTCTATCGGAGCGTGAACAAAAGCTTCTTGAGGAGCTAGAGCGTGGACTCATGGAAGGCGACAGCAGTTTTGCTGCAAAAGCCCAAAGAGTTGGAAACCCAGCTGGAAGAGTGATTGCGGGAGCATTGCTTGCCATTATTGGCCTTGGAGTGCTAGTCACTGGAGTCTTTATTCAATTCGCCGCCATTGGAGTAGTCGGCTTTTTAGTTATGCTCGGCGGACTAGTGCTAGCCACCTCAAATCTTCAGCTTCCGGACATGCCAACTGGCTTACCAAAGTCAGGATCTGGTCAGTCAGGACCTGGCAAAAACTTCTTCGAGGACCGCTGGGACAAGCGCCAGGGCGGCCAATAACCCCTAAAAACCTCGAAAAAGACCCCCTTTTGGGGGTTTTTTTGCGTTACAAGTCCAACACGCCAAGTGGAGGAAAATTTGGTTAAATTTGGGTAAAGTGGGTAAAAGTGGTGTATAGTGGAGGAAATCGGCACAGCCGCCAATTTCTCGGGGAAGGGGAATCAGATGCTGCTAGGCACTCACGCCCCCAAGTTAGACGAGAAGGGCCGCGTAATTCTTCCGGCCAAGTTTCGCGATGAGCTATCCGCCGGAGTGGTTCTAACTCGCGGCCAGGACCGTTGTTTGTATGTTTTTTCCACCAAGGAGTTCGAATCGGTCAACGAGACCATTCGCCAGGCTCCAATCACCAGCAAGCAAGCTCGTGATTACCTGCGAATCTTTCTTTCCGGCGCATCCGATGAGATCCCTGACAAACAGGGTCGCGTCACGATTCCACCAACCCTTAGAAGCTATGCGGGTCTGGGTAAAGAGCTAGTAGTTATTGGCGTTGGCTCAAGGGCCGAAATTTGGGATTCTGCTGCCTGGAGTGAATACCTGGCCAAGCAAGAAAACAGCTTCTCGGAGATTTCCGAGGAGGTGGTTCCAGGTCTTTTCTAACCTCGGCTCCCTGATCGGGTTTTGACACTCTTCCCTGATGTCAAAAAAATTAGGAAGCCGGGGGACCTGCACACCGATGAACACAGTAAACGTAGATTCCCTCCACGAACCAGTAATGCTGGCTCGCACCTTGGAACTTCTTAGCCCAGCACTAACTGGCAATTCAGCAGTGCTGGTTGATTGCACCCTTGGCCTCGGGGGACACTCTGAGTCTTTCCTAAGGGCATTCGAGAATTTAACGATTATCGGCATCGACCGTGATCGCAGCGCATTGGACCTGGCAAAAAAGCGCCTCGCCCCATTTGGCGAGCGAGTGAAGTTTTTTCACGGAACCTACGACCAGATTTCCGAGGCTATTGAAGCTAACGGCTGCAAAGAAGTTGCTGCAATTCTGATGGATCTTGGCGTTAGTTCAATGCAGATTGATAACGCAGACCGTGGTTTTGCCTACAGCTTTGATGCACCGCTGGATATGCGAATGGACGTGGACTCCGGTATCACTGCCGCGCAGCTGATCGCAACAGCTTCCGAAGCCGAACTAACTAGAATTTTCCGCGACTACGGCGAAGAGCGCTTCGCTGCAAAAATTGCCAGCGAATTAGCTAGCTCCAGGGGCGCAGCGCCTATTGTCTCTTCAAAGCAGCTGGCTTCAATAATCAGCAATGTTGTTCCGTTCATCCCAGGAAAATCCTCAGGGCACCCAGCCAAGCGAGTGTTTCAGGCGCTGCGTATTGCAGTCAACGAAGAGCTCGAGATTCTGGAAAGCGCTGTTCCGGCAGCCATCGATGCCCTAGCTGTTGGCGGGCGCTTACTGGTTCTTAGCTATCACTCGCTTGAGGACCGGATTGTGAAGCAGGCCATCGTTTCAGCGTCAACGTCCTCGGCTCCACTGGAGCTTCCATTCGAACTTCCGGAGCACGCTCCGGTTCTAAAGCTTGTGGTCAAGGGCGCCGAAAAGGCCAGCCTCGAGGAAATTGCCAGCAATCCAAGGTCAGCCTCGGTTCGCCTCAGAGCTGCGGAAAAGACAAGGAAAGTGGCATGAAAACTCTAAGCCGGACCAGGGAACGCGGCCCAATAGTGATGATTGTCGTGATGGGCTTTCTAGCCATTTCGATTCTGCACTTACTGCTGACAATTATGACCTCGCAGTCGGTCTACGAACTTTCGGACCTGAAGCGCGAAAAGCGCGAGCTAGACACCACGTCTCAGATCATCGCCGAGGAAGTCGCCTCACTTTCTTCTCAGCAGAACCTTTTGAATACAGCTGCCAAACTCGGAATGGTGGCCAACTCGAATCCAGTTTTTCTAAAGCTTGATGACCAGAGTGTTTTAGGTAAGCCAAAACCTGCTCTTGGCTCAGCCAGTCAATCCCGCAATCTTGTAGCCAACTCGGCGATGATTGATGTTAAGCCAGCTAAGGCGCTAGCAATGCCGGCAAGCCAGACGCAACCGCAGGCGCTACCGCAGTTAGCTAGCGTGAGCCCAATCCCAGCTTCGCCAACAAGGTAGTCCCCGAAAGGTCATTCATCATGAATCACGCGGGGCCTGTCAGCACAAGAAGACTAAGGCTGCTGATAACCCTTTCGGTAATTCTGGTTTTCGTGTTTTTGATTCGCCTAATCGACTTCCAGGTGGTGCGCGCCGAATCCATCAACCAAGAATCCTACGAGAAGCGAGCTGTAGCAAGGACCGTTCCAGCTGTGCGAGGCGACATTCTTGACGCCAACGGCAACATTCTTGCTACCAGTGTCTATCGCTACGACATCAATGCGGCACCTGCCATTGTCAAACCAGTGCAGCGCAAGATTGATGGAGTTGATCAGGTTGTAAGTGTTGAGTCAATTGCTGCCGAACTTGCAAGAATTCTGCAAGTTGAAGTTTCAGAGCTTCTGCCCAAGCTAATTGGAACCTCTCACTACGTCAATCTCAAAAAAAGGGTTGATGCGGAAACCCACCGGCAGATAGTTGAACTTGAAATTCCTTGGATTTTTGCTGATCCTCACCAAAACCGCCTTTACCCCAATGGAGCAGTTGCTGGAAACCTAACCGGATTTGTTGGCACTGACGGCGAGGCCTTAGCCGGAATTGAGAGACAGTTCAATGCTTGCCTGGCTGGAGTTGACGGCAAAGAAACTTTTGAAAAGGGAGTCGATGGAATCAAGATTCCATCTAGCACAGTTGTCATTCAGGAGGCGAAGCCTGGTCGAAATGTGATTTTGACTATCGACGCCGATCTGCAATATCAAGCCCAGCAGGTTCTGGCAACTGAAGTAAAGCGCCTTAATGCCGACTGGGCAACAGCTGTTGTCATCGAGGTAAAAACTGGCCGCATTGTTCTAGCCGCAGAAGCTCCCAGTGTCGACCCCAACGATCCCGGAAAATCCCCTGAATCTGAACGAGGCGCGAGGGCATTTCAGTTTGCTTTCGAACCTGGTTCAACAATGAAAGCGATCACTGCAGCCACCGCAATTGATTCTGGCTATGCCACAGTAAACACCCAAGTCAGGGCGCCAGATTCGTTGAAAGTTTACGATCGCGTAATCAACGATAGCTATTCCCACCCACCCACCAACTGGACTGTCACTGGTGTACTTCGATACTCATCGAATGTTGGAACCATCAAGTTTGCAGAGAAAGTTCCAGCAAAGACCAGGTACGAGTACATGGAGGCGTTTGGTTTCGGAAAACCAACCGCTGTCGGGTTTGAGGGTGAAACTGAGGGAGTGCTAAATCACTACACCGAGTGGGATGGTGTGACTAACTTCACCACGATGTTTGGTCAGGCACTGTCAGTTTCTCCAGTGCAGATGGCAGCTGCCTATCAAGTGCTTGCCAACGAAGGTGTGAAACTAAATCCGATCTTGGTAGCAGGCTGCCAAGACGAAGATGGCAACCTAACCGCCGTGCCAAAATCAGACCCGACCCAGGTGGTTTCGGCAAGCACCGCTAACGACGTTATGCACATGCTCGAAAAAATTGTTGAGCAAGGTGGTATTGGTCAGGCAACCGCAGTTGCCGGATATCGCTCCGCTGGAAAAACTGGAACTGCAGAAATCAAAGAAGGAACAAGCTACGGTCAGTACTACGCTGCATCCTTTTATGGAATGGCACCGGTTGACGACCCTAAGTACGCAATGGGTGTCATGATCTACAAACCAAAGAAGGTTTGGACTAACTCGATGGCAGCAGCAGCCGGCTATCAGAAAATTCTTTCTCAGGTATTGCTTGCTAACCGTGTACCACCCTCTACGGGCAAGTCCCCAGATCTTCCGACCGATTGGAAATAGTTGGTCGAGCAATCTATCCCTCCGATTCTTAGGCCCGATAACCCCAATCAGGTCTCGCTAAGCGCACTTGCGAAAGAACTGGGCGTGCCATTTGCATCCGGCACCAAGGATGTGAATCTCACTGGTGTGTCAATGAACACTTCTGATGTTCGAAACGGTGACATCTTTTTTGCCATGCCAGGATTAAAAACTCACGGTGCAAAATTTGTTACCCAAGCGGTAGCAGAAGGCGCGGTGGCAGTTGCTACTGACACCGAAGGGTTGGCTTTGCTGGAGGGGCTTCAAATACCAGTGATCGTGGTTGAAACCCCAAGACTGCGGCTTGGCGAGGCAGCAAGGTTTGTTTACGGAAATGCCCGTGATCAGATGCCTCTGATGTACGGGGTCACCGGCACCAACGGTAAGACATCAACGGTTCACTTCTTGTCGGCAATATTTAGGCAAATTGGCGCTGTGCCGGGTATGAGCTCGAGTGTTGAGCGCCACATCGCAGACGACATCATTATCTCTAGACTCACCTCTCCAGAGGCTCCAGAGTCGCATGCACTGATTTCCCGCATGAGAGAAAACCATGTCACTGACGTGGGATGGGAAGTGTCAGCACAGGCCCTCAGGCAGCACCGGGTTGATGGAATCTTTTTCGATGTCGTCGCGTTTACTAATCTCAGCCACGATCACTTCGATGAATTCGATAGCTACCAAGCGTACCTAGAATCCAAAATGCCGCTGTTCCACAAATCCCGCTCAGGTAAGGGAGTTGTTTGCCTCGATACCGAATACGGACAAACTTTTCTGGAAGCAAGCGAGATTCCCTGCGTCACAATCACTCTTCGAGAAGATATCCAGTCCGACTGGAAGGTGAAGGTGACAAACCAGGCAGTTGGCCTTAAGGCCTTTGACCTAACAGGACCAAATGGCGAAAAAATCTCGACCTCGGTTCCAATAATTGGCGACTACATGGCATCCAACGCTGGAGTTGCAATCCTGATGGCGATTCAAGCTGGACACGATTGGAAGAAGCTTGCAGTTGACCTAAAGGATGGAATAGACGCCCCTATTGCAGGTCGCGGTGACAACGTGGCACCCCCAGGTGCGCCAAGTGTTTATGTGGACTTTGGACACACTCCAGATTCAATCGAGATGACTATAAAGGCCGCTCGAAACATCACACCGGGCAAGCTAATAATTGTGGTGGGTCTTGATGGAGATCGCGACAAGATTAAGCGGCCAATGATTGGTGCAATTTGCGCAAGGCTCAGCGACGCGATGATTGTTACCGATCACAATCCTAGATTTGAAGATCCGGCCATCATTAGGCAAATGATTTACGACGGCGCCATCTCCGAGCGTCCAGATCATGACATCAGAAACCTAGAGGGGCCAGAGCGCGCGATACGGATCGCGGTTTCCATGGTTACAACCGGTGACACAATTATTTGGTTTGGGCCTGGACATCAAGAACACCGGGACATCATGGGAGTTAGAACCAAATACTCCGGACGAGCTCAGGCAAAAGCTGCGCTGGCTGAAGCAGGCTGGAAATGATAAGCGTCACTGCAAAGAAACTGGCAGGTATTCTCGAGGCCGAGTTAGTAAATGAGCAAGAAGTAACTGTCACTGGAAGCGCCGAAACTGATTCACGTTTGGTTTCCGAAGGCAGCATTTTCTTTGCAAAGCCCGGCGAACACGCTGACGGTCATGACTTCGTTGCTGACGCCAAAGCCCGCGGAGCGGTGGTAGCCGTTGTGGAGCACCGCGTAGATGTGGATATTGTTCAGCTGGTGGTAGCAAACACCGTGGATGCTCTTGGCGTTTTAGCTTCCTGGCTCACTGGCGAACTTAAAGCTAGCGGCAAGCTTAAGGTCGTCGGCATTACCGGATCTAACGGCAAGACCACAACTAAGAACATGCTGAGCTCAATTCTGTCTCAAGTCGGCAACACCATCGCACCAATTGAATCTTTCAATAATCGGGTGGGTGCCCCAATTTCCATATTGAGAGCGGATTTGAGCACAGAGTTTTTAATTGTTGAAATGGGTGCTGAAGGCCTAGGCAGCATTGCTTACTTGGCAAAAATGGCTCAGCCAGATATTGGCGTGATCTTGAAAGTGGGCATGGCTCACGCCGGCGAATTTGGTGGCATAGATGTGACCGCCAGGATCAAGGGTGAACTAGCTGAGGCACTTGGGTCTGAAGCTCGATTAGTTTTGAACGCCGATGATTCAATGGTTGCCGCGATGACAGATCGAACCAAGGCAAGCGTGAAATGGTTTGGAACTTCTTCGGAAAGCGATTATTGGGCGTCAGGTATTTCTCTGTCAACAATCGGAACATCATTTGTCTTGCAGTGGCCTGACGGCGAGCAATCTAATGTTCAGCTTGCAATCCTGGGTGAGCACCACGTAATGAACGCACTTGCAGCAGCTGCAGTGTCACACGGGCTTGGAGCAAGCAAGCAACAAATTGTTGGCGCTCTCGAGGCCATGGAATTAGCTGAGCGCTGGAGAATGCAAAGGCAAGTTAGACCAGATGGCGTCACAATAATCAATGATTCTTATAACGCCAGTCCAGATTCAATGAAGGCGGCACTTCAGACCCTGGCTCAGCTAGGCCGAATGGGTTCGAGAACTGTTGCGGTCTTGGGTGAGATGGCTGAACTGGGAGAGTACTCAAGGCATGAGCACGATTCGATAGGAAGGCTTGTAGTTCGACTCAACATCGATCAGCTTGTGGTGGTTGGTGACGGTGCGAAGCTAATTCACA
Organism: Rhodoluna limnophila; assembly: GCA_945862155.1. Taxonomy (GTDB): domain Bacteria; phylum Actinomycetota; class Actinomycetes; order Actinomycetales; family Microbacteriaceae; genus Rhodoluna; species Rhodoluna limnophila_A. Next base: position 17,037 of record CAMAXJ010000015.1, on the reverse strand, counting down.
TGGGGGCAAGCCAAGAGGGGTCTTGGGATGGCGAATCGCAGTTTTTCCCTTCGATTGCCGAGGCTTTGGAGTACCTGCGTGGGATACTCGCAGATGGCGATACCGTCTTGGTCAAATCATCCAAGTCGGCAAACTTGAGATTTCTAGGCGACGATTTGATGGAGGTGGCTAAGTGAGAGCGTTACTGTTAGCTGGTGCCGGATCAATGGCCTTCACGTTGTTTTTAACTCCTGTATTTATCTGGCTATTTCGCAAGTGGAACTGGGGACAGTTCATTCGAGATGACGGACCGGAATCCCACCACACCAAGCGCGGCACCCCAACCATGGGTGGCTTGGTCATTATTTTGGCAAGCGTCACCGGATATTTTTCTGGAAAGCTTCTCAACGGCGAAACCCCCTCGATATCAGCACTGCTTGTAATTCTTGCGATGGTGGGGCTCGGACTGGTTGGTTTCATTGACGATTTCATCAAGACTCAGAAACAAAGATCTCTCGGACTGGGTGGTTGGGCAAAGATTGCCGGTCAAGCACTCGTAGCTTTGATGTTTGCCGCCTTCGCGTTCGGATCCCCAAATGCCCAGGGTGTGACACCAGCTTCAACGAAGGTTTCAGTTGTTCGAGATACTTCATTTGATTTGATGATGCTTGGAACTGTGGTCGGATCAGTTCTAGTTGTGCTTTGGATCTTTTTGCTTATTTCCGCCACTTCTAATGGTGTGAACATAGCCGACGGGCTAGATGGTCTCGCAATTGGTGCCAGCATCATGGCAATCGGTGCTTACGCGGTAATTGGTTTCTGGCAGTTCAACCAGCTGTGTGGCACTGCTATCGAGAATCTCACGCGATGCTACGAAGTTCGCGACCCACTTGATTTGGCGGTTATCGCTGCTGCCATCGCTGGCGCTGGAATCGGTTTCTTGTGGTGGAACACTTCTCCGGCGCAAATAATCATGGGGGACACCGGTGCCATGGGCCTGGGTGGAGCACTGGCCGCACTTGCCATTTTGTCTCGCACGGAGATTTTGTTAGTACTGATCGGTGGACTGTTTGTGATTGTGACCGGCTCAGTTATTTTGCAGCGCGCGTACTTCAAAATCACCAATGGCAAACGCATTTTCTTGATGTCACCATTGCATCATCACTTTGAACTTAAAGGCTGGGCAGAAATCACCGTTGTAGTTAGGTTCTGGATTATTGCGGGTCTTTCGGTATTGGCCGGAATTGGTCTTTTCTACCTCGAGTGGATTTATGGCTAACCAGGCGCCCGACCTCCAGCAGCTAAATAGTTGGAGCTCTAACTGGTCCAGCATCAAAGTGGCAGTTTTGGGCTTAGGTAAATCAGGTTTCTCTGTTGTCGACACTCTAAACGAGTTAGGAAGCAACCTACTGGTTGTATCCGAAGCAGCTGACGAAGAAGTTTTGGACATCTTGGATGTTTTGGGTGTGGAGAGCGTTGTCGATTCAAGCTCGGAAGTTTTACAACGTGCTCTGGATGCTTTCGCACCAGATTTGTTGATTGTGTCTCCAGGAGTTGCGCCAAGCACTGTATTGGTTGAGCAAGCGGTTAGCTCAGGTATTCCAATTTGGACTGACATCGACCTGGCTTGGCGCCTAAGGGACAGGCACGTACCGAACCAAGAGTGGATCTGCATTACAGGAACCAATGGTAAGACCACCACCACTGAGCTCACCGAGGCTATGTTCTTAGCTTCGGATGTTAGAGCAGCTGCCTGCGGCAACATCGGAAAACCAATTCTTGATTGCATCAGAGACCCAGCCGCTTTCGAAGTGCTGATCGTTGAGCTTTCTTCATTTCAACTTCACTACTTGGATCGCATCGAGCCATTTAGCTCGGCGGTTCTAAATATTGCAAAGGACCATCTGGACTGGCATGGTGGAATGGCACACTACCGGGCAGCCAAGGGCCGTATTTATGAAAACACCAAAGTGGCGTGTGTCTACAATCTCGAAGATGCCGCAACCGAATCACTTGTTGAAGCCGCTGATGTAATTGAAGGCGCGCGGGCTATTGGGTTTGGCCTGGGAACTCCCGCCCGCAGCAACGTAGGTTTCGTTGAGGATTTACTCGTTGATCGAGCTTTCCTAGAAGAGCGCGCTGAAAAGGCACTTGAGATTGCCAGTTTTGAAGATCTTGAGAACTTTGGAGTTTTGACTCCACATCTTCTAAGCAACATTGCAGCTGCCACCGCACTTGCGCGCAGCTTTGGCGTGCCGCCAGCTTCTTGCCGAAAGGCGTTGAGGGAATTCAAGATCTCTCCGCACCGTATCCAACTGGTCGCCGAAATCGATGGGGTTAGATACATTAATGACTCAAAGGCAACAAACGCTCACGCAGCAGCTGCTTCGCTGACTTCTTTCGAGTCGGTGGTTTGGATTCTCGGGGGATTACTAAAAGGTGTGGATATCTCGGAGTTGATTGGTCAATTTGCTCCTCGACTGCGTGGTGCAGTGGTAATTGGCGTTGACCGTGCTGAAATTGTTGAAGCGTTTAGAAAAGTGGCACCCGCGGTGCCACTTGTGGAGATTTCAGGAGGGGAAGCAGTTATGTTGCAAGCGGTCTCCTCGGCTTCTTCTATGGCCATAGCCGGTGACGTGGTGCTACTGGCACCGGCAGCAGCGTCAATGGATCAATTCTTGAACTACCAGGTACGCGGAGATCAATTCATTGCAGCCGTTGGGACTCTAGGCGGGAGCAAGTAAATGACCCGAATCCAATCCAGATCTAGTTCACCTAGAAAGATAAAAAAGGCCCGCTCAAACCCCCTGGAGATGTTCAAAGCCTGGCTGCATGATAACTTTCGTGCGGAGTCCATTTACTTCTACCGCCTAGTGGGACTAACCGGCTTTTTGGTGGTTTTTGGCTTGGTGATGGTGCTTTCGTCTTCATCGATTGACTCCCTGGTTACCAATCGTGATGCTTACTACATTTTCTCCAGGCAGTTTCTTTACGCCTTGATTGGGCTAGCCCTGATGCTAGTTATCGCAAGTCTGCCGGTAAGTTTCATCAGGAATCGAGTTGGTCTCGTGCTGATGATTGGATTCGCCCTTCAGCTTGCAGTTCCATTTATTGGTATCTCAGTGAACGGAAACACCAACTGGCTTTCAATTGCAGGTTTCACTCTTCAGCCCTCTGAGTTTTTGAAGCTGGCGCTGATTATGTACATGGGATGGTTTATCTCAAATCGCGAGTTCGAGATGGATAATCCGCAACGAGTGCTATACCCACTTCTGGCAGTTGGCGGTGGGGCAGTACTACTTGTAATGTTTGGTCGAGATCTTGGTACTGCGGTGATCTTCTCGTTCATAATTTTCGGAACCCTGTTAATGGCTGGAGCACCTGGGAAGATTCTGGGGCGTTTGGCTTTGGTTGCAATTGGCCTAGCTGCACTGGCAACAGCAACTAGCGCTTCACGCATGGCGCGAATCATTGCATGGCTTAACCCAGGTTCTGCATCCTCAGATGCCTTCAACTGGCAATTTGAACATGGAACATGGGCGCTAGCTGCTGGCGGAGTTTTTGGTGTGGGGCTTGGAAACTCCAAGATGAAGTGGTCCTGGATTCCGGAAGTTGAAAACGACTTTATTTTTGCGGTTATCGGTGAAGAGCTTGGTCTAGTTGGTGCGATGGTTGTTATTGGAATGATCGCTTTGCTTATCGCGTCGTTGATACGGGTGATGCTCAGATCTCAAAATACCTTTGCCCGAGTGACAACTCTTGGTGTAGTTATCTGGATACTTAGCCAGTCAGCGGTCAACATTGCTGTGGTGCTTGGAGTGCTTCCAGTTTTGGGAGTTCCGTTGCCATTGATTTCGGCAGGTGGTTCGTCCTTGATTGCAACATTGGCTGGAATCGGTTTGGTTTTGGCGTTTGAGAAAGACAACCACCGGCAGCCACTCCGGGGAGTAAGGCGTTGACAAATTATTTATTGACTGGAGGTGGAACCGCTGGTCATGTTAATCCGTTACTCACAGTTGCGCATTATTTGCGTAAACGTTCCGCTCTGGATCAAGTTTTAGCACTCGGAACCAAAGAAGGACTTGAATCCAGATTGGTTCCAGAAGCCGGCATTGAGTTGCTGATTATCGGGAAACTTCCATTTCCAAGACGTCCTGGCCTATGGGCCGTTGTCTTTCCATTCAAGTTTGCTGCAGCAGTATCAAAGGTAAGAAAGTACATCCGAGCGCACTCGATTAACGTTGTGGTCGGTTTCGGGGGTTATGTCAGTGCACCGGCTTATCTTGCAGCGAAACGTGAGAAGGTGCCGATTGTTATCCACGAGGCAAATGCCTTACCTGGATTTGCTAATAAAGTTGGCAACCGATTTGCCAGTGCAGCTGGAAAAACTTTTCGTTCGGCAAATATGGCAAACACCGAGTTTGTAGGAATGCCACTCCGGGAATCGATAGTTGCCTTGGCAGCTAGAAAAGATGTCGCGGGGGCTAGACAGCATTTTGGCCTCAGACCGGATCAGCTAACGCTTTTGGTCACCGGCGGCTCGTTAGGAGCCCGCAGCATCAATCAAACTGTCGAATCCTGCAGGGCGATACTTGCCGCTGCCGGTATCCAAGTGCTTCACATTGTTGGAGGTGCGAGTGAATTGGAGGAAGTCTCCGAGCCTCAGTATCGAAGGGTTCGATACGTTGATCAAATGGAATTGGCTATCGCAGCAAGCGACTTTGCAGTTTCAAGAGCAGGTGCTGCAACAGTCTCGGAGTTCTCGGCAATCGGTTTGCCAGCTCTATACATTCCCTACCCGGTAGGCAACGGAGAACAGAAGTTCAATCTTCTGGATGTTTTGGCTGCCGGTGGTGCGGTCACTATTTCCGATTCAGAGTTCACACCGGATTATGTGCGCTCGACACTGATTCCTATGCTTTCAGACAGCAAGCGACTTGCTGAACTGTCGGAGCGCGCGAAACAAGCTGGCGTTTTGGATGGCACTGAGCGCTTTATCGCTCTTATTGACGAGGTGCTTTCTAGAAGATGATCAAGCCTGACTTCACGCAGGAAGTGCCGGATAAATTTGGCGCAGTGCATTTTGTTGGCGTTGGCGGTTCAGGCATGAGCGGCATCGCAAGAATTTTAATCGGCATGGGTCATTCGGTAACCGGTAGCGATCTTAGAGATAGCTCAAACGTGGCAGCGCTTCGAGAACTTGGCGCAAAGATTTACATCGGTCACGACCAATCGCATTTGGGAAATCCGGACACAGTTGTGGTCACGAGTGCACTGTGGCCAACCAACCCGGAGTACCTACTTGCAAAACAAAAAGGGATTCCCGTTATCCACCGCTCTCAAGCATTGGCGAAACTTGCATCCAGCAAGACATTGATCGCTGTAGCCGGTGCTCACGGTAAGACAACTTCTACCGGAATGGTCATTACCGCACTTATAGCAATGGGTCAGGATCCTTCTTTTGTAAACGGGGGAGTTATCAACTCGGTCGGTCAAAGCAGCGATTCGGGCTCCGGAGAGCTGTTTGTAATAGAGGCCGATGAGTCAGATGGTTCATTTCTGCACTACGACACTGCTATTAGCTTGATTACCAACGTTGATCCAGACCACCTTGATCACTACGGGAGCATAGAGGCCTTTCACCAGGTATTTGCAGACTTCGCAAACAAGTCAAAGGAGCTTGTCGTAATCAGCTCGGATGATTTAGGAGCAAAAGAAGTTGCGAAACTCATTTCTAGGCCAATGGTCACATTCGGTGAAGCCCTTGACGCCACAGTTCGAGTTCAAAACATCAAGCAAGATGCGCGCGTTTCATTTGAGCTGGTATACAAAGATGAGGTTTCGAGCGCCACTTTGATTCTTGCCGGTCGCCACAATGCTCTAAACGCGGCGGGAGCAGTCGCGACATTGGTTGGCCTTGGGTTTGATTTTGAAGCGTCGCTTCGTGAGGTAGCAAAATTTGAAGGCACGGAACGAAGGTTCGAACTTCACGGGCAAGAACGGGGTGTGGGCGTCTATGACGATTTTGCACATCACCCAACCGAAGTAGAAGCTGCTTTGAATGGCGCCAGAGCAGTAGTTGGTTCTGGAAAGCTAATCACAGTTTTTCAGCCGCATCTTTACTCTCGCACAAGATTGTTTGCCAAAGAGTTTGCTGAAGTTTTAGCGAAAAGCGATGAAGTTGTCTTGCTGGATATTTATGCAGCGCGCGAAGATCCAGAGCCGGGAGTCACTGGTGAGCTGATTTTGAACAACTTTTCCGACCGGACAAGGATTCACTACGCTCCGAACTGGGATGACGCATCAGCGATGGCGGCGTCACTAGCCCAAGCGGGAGATTTCATTGTAACGATGGGTTGTGGCGATGTTTATCGCATGGTTCCCCAACTTCTTCAAGCCCTAAAGAAAGGCTAGTCAAGTGAAGCGCCCTGGTTCCAAGAAGCTTCCTGGAGAGAAGCTGCAAAGGCAGCGGCTGAATACTCTCGCTAAAGCACCTAGGCGTATAACCCAGCGAGAACTTGATAATTCGCTTTTAGGTCGCATGGTCTCGTCAAGAAGAGCAAAGCGCATCATCGCATCGGTCAGTGTTGGTTCTATAGCTGTTTTGCTGGCCATTGTTGCTGGCGCTACATTTTCTCCCGCCTTAGCAATTAAGGAAATTTACGTCACTGGGACCGAGCGCATTAATCCTGAGTTAATTTCAAAGGCACTTCAGGGACACATTGGAACCCCACTGCCTTTGCTGGATGAGAAATCGGTAGCTACATCGCTTGCTAGCTTTGCGCTGATTGAGTCTTTCGCTGCTACCGCCGTTCCTCCAAATGGGTTGCAGGTAAAGATTTCAGAACGTCAGGCAATAAGCGTTGTTGCGATTAAAGGCGAACGTTGGCTTTATGACCCAGCTGGGGTGAGGGTGGCCCAGGCTACTGGCACTGAGGAGCTGCCAGAAATCCAAATAAGTGAAGAACCTAGGAAATCTCAGCGCTTTAGAAACGCGATTGATGTTCTGATGGCGCTTCCGGAGGATCTCCTGCATCAAGTTGAATTCATCGAGGCCAGATCGAAGGACGATGTTCAGATGAGCCTCAGATCATCACGGGATCAGAGAATCATTTGGGGCGACAGTTCCGATTCAGTTCTGAAGTCAAAGGTGCTTCAGGCCTTGATGGCCAATCACCAAAAAACTCAGTCGGTGACTTTTGATGTTTCGTCGCCAAACGCACCCGTTGTGCGATTCGACAATTTTTAGACACGCCTGCGCCTGTTACCCCACAAACGGCCCATCTAGGCCTATTTTTTTGGCGCGGAGTTTAAAAAAACGTAGAGCTTAAGGCTAAAGCTGAGCTTGAAGGTTACTTATTCCGCAGTGACTTGCGAAAGTCAGAGCCGTCGATTGAAGGAGCATCATGGGTTTGAACCAAAACTACCTGGCCGTTATAAAGGTCGTTGGAGTTGGTGGAGGTGGAGTCAACGCACTCAACCGCATGATTGAATCCGGCTTACGCGGCGTAGAGTTCGTAGCAATCAACACTGATGCACAGGATCTTCTGATGAGTGAAGCTCACGTGAAGTTGGACATCGGAAGAGAATTGACTCGAGGTCTTGGGGCAGGTGCTGACCCAGAGATTGGCAAACGTGCAGCTGAAGATCACGAAGAAGAAATGGAAGCCGCTCTTCGCGGCTCTGACATGGTCTTCGTGACCGCCGGCGAAGGTGGAGGAACCGGAACCGGTGCTGCACCGATTGTTGCTCGTGTTGCCAAGCGTGTCGGGGCTCTTACCGTTGGAGTTGTCACCAAGCCATTTAATTTTGAAGGCAAGCGCAGAATGCAACAAGCCGAGCGCGGCATCGAAGCTCTCCGCTCCGAGGTAGACACTTTGATCGTTGTTCCGAACCAGAGACTTCTCGAAATTGCTAATAAGTCAGTGTCAGTCGTAGAGGCTTTCAACACCGCGGATGATGTTCTTCGTGCCGGAGTGCAGGGAATCACCGACTTAATTACTACCCCTGGTCTGATTAACTTGGACTTCGCCGATGTGAAGTCAGTTATGCAAGGTGCAGGCTCCGCTCTTATGGGTATCGGTACGGCCAGGGGTGAAGACCGCGCGATACGCGCAGCCGAGATGGCAGTCACTTCGCCCTTGCTTGAGGCCAGTATCGATGGGGCTCACGGCGTTCTAATCTTGGTTCAGGGGGCATCTGATCTTGGACTCCACGAAATTGACGAAGCGGCAAGACTGGTTCAAGAAGCTGTTAGCCCAGAGGCAAACATCATTTACGGAACCACAATCGATGACACCCTCGGAGACGAAGTTCGCATTACGGTTATTGCGGCTGGCTTTGACGGAGGTTTGCCAAAAGCTCGAAAGAGCCCAAGAAGCGTTTTCGCAGAAGTTGAACAATCACTTGCCCCAGTTGTTCCAGTTGCGGCACCCTCTGTTGAATCAATATCATTCTTTGACACGCCAGCTATCGAGGTTGCACAAGAGCCTCTGCCGATGCCAGTTCAGAGCTTTGCGATGGATTACGCCTCAGATCTAGTTTTTGAGATTGACGAGTCACCATCTTTACCCAAGAGACCACAAACTGCTGACGGTACCTTCGGGGACGATCTCGACATCCCTGAGTTCCTCAGAGGTTAATTGTCCGAGCTTGGCCAGCGTTACCGATCAGTCGTTGAGAAAATAGCGAGTGCAGCGGAGAGCACAAATCGAGATTCAGAGCAAATCACGCTCGTTGTGGTAACCAAGAACCACCCTGACCAGTTGGTTTATGACCTTCTTGCACTTGGAGCGAGGGATTTTGGTGAAAACCGGGACCAGGAAGCAGGACCCAAGGCTAAGCAGATTGCAGCTGAATCCAGTGAGCGGTTCAATTGGCACTTCATTGGCCAGCTCCAAACCAATAAGGTCAAATCGGTTCTCGAGTATGCCGACTTTCTTCATTCGCTTGATCGGCCATCTTTACTTGACGAACTTCAAAAGCGCACAACCGAGCGCGAAAATGCGCTCAAAGTCTTTGTCCAGGTAAACATGACCGAGGATCCCGAACGAGGAGGAGTGAACCTAGAGGACTTGATGCCTTTTGCCGAGAGAGTGCTATCAAGCCCTGGGCTTGAACTTGTTGGTCTGATGGGGGTCGGAGGCCTCGGGGTGAACCCGGAACGCGAGTTTGAGAGGATGGCTGAACTATCCGGGAAGCTTCAGGCTATAGCCCCAGAAGCAAACAAGCTCTCAATGGGGATGTCCGGGGACTTTGAAACCGCTATTGCTTATGGCGCGACACACTTGCGAATAGGCACCGCAATAACGGGTAATCGGCCAACTTAGCCATATTCTTAGAGCAGTTAAACCCCAGGAGGAACTAATGGCCGGAATACTACAGCGCAGCATGGAATTTCTCGGATTCGCCGAAGAGTCCAATGAGCTGCCAACTCGCCAGGATTCAGTGTCTACTGCAGCGCGACCTGCTCGCATCATGAGCCCGAGACCTCGTCGTGGATCAAATGATGTTGCGGAGATTTTCACCATCGAGCCAAAGTCCTACGAGGAGGCGCCTATGGTTGCAGCTCACTACCGAATTGGAATTCCAGTGATTGTAAACATGGGTGAGATGAGCGAAGTTGAGTCTCGTCGCATGCTTGATTTCATGCTCGGACTAAAAGAGGGTCTAGAAGGCCACATGCGTCGCGTGACTCCAAAGGTATTCTTGTTGACCCCAACCCACGTTGCAGTCAACGAGGAGCAGGCAGCAGAGAGCCCCAACGAGGTTGACGAGCTTCTAGTTCGTCCATAGGTTCCGCCGTGGGACTAATAGCTCTGATTCTTTACTGGGCGCTGCAGCTTTACTTCTACGCACTTATCGGACGATTGATACTTGACCTACTAATGTCCGTGAATCCAGCATTTCGCCCGAAGGGCATACTGATGCCGGTTGCTGAGGTTATCTTCTCGTTAACTGACCCTCCGCTTCGGTTCTTGAGGCAATACATCAAGCCGGTCCGCATGGGGGCTATTTCTTTGGATTTTGCCTGGACTGCACTGGTGCTGGGCGTAGTGTTCGCTCAAAGTCTGGTCCGCGGTTTCATATAGCGAGCTAATTCATCTTGGGTTAGGCTTTTAGATAGCTCGGCCCAAGCTGGCCAATCGAAAGAGGAAGACAGTAATGCCACTAACTCCAGAAGACGTTGTCAATAAGAGGTTTCAGCCAACCAAGTTTCGCGAAGGTTATGACCAGGACGAAGTCGATGATTTTCTAGACGAAATAGTCGTCGAGCTAAGAAGGCTCTACCAGGAGAACGAAGACCTCCGGAGACGCATGTTGGCTGCAGATGGGCGCATTGCCGAACTTCAGCGAAGTGGCGCAGACTTGCCATCCAAGCTAGTCTTGGCCCCTGAGGTCACACCAGCTCCTGTGTCATTCCCTGAGGCCGTTGCCGACCCATCAACTTTGGGTTCTCCCAACACAAACAACTTGCTTCAGCTTGCTCGCAAGCTCCACGACGAGCACGTGCGTGAAGGTATGGTCAAGCGTGATGAACTTATCGCTGAAGGTCACGCAACCGCAGCCCGTGTAGTTCGCGAAGCAGAAGCTAGCCAGCGATCCGACATGAACCGCCTGCAGCAAGAAAAGGCAGTTATCGAGCACAGCATCCAGCAGCTTCGTACCTTCGAGCGCGAGTACCGTACTCGCCTAAAGTCCTACATCGAGTCTCAGCTCACCGAGCTAGGTTCAGCAGGAGTTGCACCACGACAAGAGGCACCTGGATACACTCCCGGCATCGGGGGGTAGTGCGGGTTCTTGAGCACCTCTAAGCAAGCAGCCAGCCGCTGGCTGTATCTTTTTGTTGCCCTTGCTCTTATCGCTGTTGATCAATTCACAAAAAATCTCGCGATAGCAACCTTAGAACTCGGAATCAACTATCCCGTTATCGGGGAATTACTATCTTGGCGATTGATCTACAACGACTCTGCCGCTTTTTCGCTGGGCTTTGGGCAAACTTGGATTCTTTCTGTAATCGCAGCCGCCGCTACTCTTGCAACAATCTGGTTTTCAAGCAGAGTCACATCGGGCTCTTGGGCGGTTATGGCTGGCATATTTCTTGCTGGAGTAGTTGGGAATCTAATTGATCGGTTAATTAGAGAGCCAAGTTTTGGCAACGGTCACGTAGTTGACTTCATCCAAATTCCTTTTGGCTTCCCAGTTTTCAACCTGGCAGACATGTTCATCGTCTCGATGGCAATTTTGACCGTAATCAGGGTCTTCCGAGGTGAAAACCTCGGTGGCGTTGCGCCGATATCAAGATGAGTCAAACATTTGTAATTGATCAATCGCTGGCGGGAGAGCGGGTTGATACCGCAATTGCGCGCTTGCTTGGAATATCGCGCTCTGCGGCAGCTGAACTCTGCGAAGCCGGTGGTGTGAGAGTCGGTAAGAAAACTCTTGGCAAATCCGATCGGGTGAATCTAGCTGATCAGCTCGATGTAGATCCTCCCAAACCTGCTGCGGAGCTAAAAGTAGTGGCTACTCCAGTGGATGAGCTATTGGTGATTTATCGGGACAACGATCTGGTCATCGTTGATAAGCCAGCCGGAGTGGTTGCTCACCCAACGGTTGGATATAATGGCCCAACCGTAGCTGGGGCTTTGCTTGCTCGGGGAATCCAACTATCTACTTCCGGTGCTCAGGAGCGTCAGGGTATCGTTCAGCGTCTTGATGTCGGAACAAGCGGATTAATGATGCTCGCTAAGTCTGAGCTTGCCTACTCGAGACTAAAACAGGATTTTCGCGATAGAACCGTGAATAAGATTTATCACGCGATCATTCAAGGTCATCCAGATCCTATGGAGGGAACCTTCGATGCTCCCATCGGCAGGCACCCTAAAGCGGAATTCAAGTTCGCCGTTATGGAAGATGGCAAGCCCTCGATCACGCACTACAAAGCACTCGAACTTTTCTCAGCTGTGGCTCTTTGTGAGGTGAATCTAGAAACCGGACGAACTCACCAGATTCGCGTTCACTTTTCAGCTTTCAAGCATCCTCTGCTGGGAGACACCATGTACGGCGCAGATCCAACCCTTGCCAAAAGGCTTGGGATTGACCGCCAGTGGCTGCATGCCAAAGAGCTAGGGTTCACACACCCCATCACGGGTAAGCAAATGCATTTTGTCTCGGAGTACCCAAAGGACTTGGCCGAGGTGCTTGTAAAGCTCCGAGCCTAGAAACCCTTAGGCTAAAAATCCCACCAACCACTGCTATTTCTAGAGGCCCACTTGTCAGCTAAGGATTCCTTTGTGCACCTTCATGTGCACAGCGAGTATTCAATGCTCGATGGTGCAGCCAGAGTAAAGCCTCTGACAGAAGAAGCTGCTCGGCTGGGCATGCCGGCAATCGCGATCACTGATCACGGCAACAACTTCGGCGCCTACGATTTCTACCAAACTGCAAAAGCCAACGGCGTCAAGCCAATCATTGGTATTGAGGCTTATCTTTCGCCAGGCACCCCTCGAACAGAGCGCACCAGAGTTCAGTGGGGAGTCGGAGGTGAAGATGATGTTTCCGGTGGTGGAGCTTTCACTCACCTAACAATGTTTGCTGAAACTACCGAAGGCATGTACAACCTATTCAAAATGTCTTCCAAGGCTTGGTTGGATGGCTTCTATTTCAAGCCTCGAATGGACCGAGAACTACTTCAGGAGTACGGCAAAGGAATCATTGCAACCACCGGGTGTGCCTCGGGTGAAGTTCAAACTCTGATTCGACTGGGTCAGTACGACAAGGCACTAGAGGCGGCTGCTTTCTATCGCGACGTCTTTGGCAAAGACAACTACTTCGTTGAAATTATGGATCACGACATCGACATTGAACGTCGTGCGATGCCAGATCTGTTGCGACTAGCGAAGGATCTTTCCTTGCCTCTGGTGGCCACAAATGATCTTCATTACACCCACGCTTCCGATTCGGTTAGCCACGAGGCGCTGTTATGTGTCCAGTCCGGAACTAACCTTCTCGATCCAAACCGATTCAAGTTTGATGGGCGTGAGTACTACCTCAAATCTGCCGAGCAGATGCGAGAGCTGTTTAGAGATCATCCTGATTCTTGTGACAACACTCTTTTGATTGCTGAGCGATGCAATGTCGAGTTCAAAAAACGAGATCTGATGCCCAAGTTCCCTCTTCCAGAAGGCGAAACTGAAGCTAGCTGGTTTGCAAAGGAAGTAGACAAAGGCATGAAGCGCCGCTACGGCGAGGTAGTTCCTGAGCGTCAGGCAAAGCAAGCGGAGTACGAAGTAAACGTCATTGCCCAAATGGGTTTCCCTGGGTACTTCCTAGTTGTTTCAGACTTTATTGCTTGGGCAAGATCCCAGGGTATTCGAGTTGGACCTGGACGCGGTTCTGCTGCTGGTTCGATTGTTGCTTACGCCATGGGAATCACCGAACTCGATCCAATTGTGCACGGCTTGATTTTTGAGCGTTTTTTGAACCCCGAGCGTGTTTCTCCACCAGATATCGATGTTGACTTTGACGATCGAAGGCGCGGAGAAGTAATTCGCTACGTTAGCCAAAAATATGGCGAAGACCGCGTCGCTCAGATTGTTACCTTCGGAACTATCAAAGCCAAACAAGCCATTAAGGACTCCGCACGCGTTCTTGGTATGCCGTATGCAGCAGGGGAGAAGCTAACAAAGCTGATGCCTCCGATGGTCCTAGGTCGAGACGTAACACTGGGTGAGCTCGTCGAAAAGCCAAAGGACAAGCAGGCCGAACAAAACTCCCGCTACAAAGAGGCTGCAGAGTTTCGCGAAGCACTGGAAAGCGATTCAGATTCGGCAAAAATCTTCGAACTAGCCCGAGGACTTGAAAATCTAAAGCGCCAGTGGGGTGTTCACGCAGCCGGTGTAATCATGTCTGCCGAGCCACTTTTGGATGTGATTCCAATAATGCGCCGAGAAGATGATGGTGCGGTAATAACTCAATTTGATCAGCCACCTTGCGAAAAACTCGGTCTACTAAAGATGGACTTTCTAGGGCTTCGAAACCTAACTGTTCTAGATGACGCCTTGGCAAACATAAAGGCAAACCGCGGTGTGAGCGTGGTACTTGAGGACCTTGATTTGAACTCGGACCAAAACACTTTTGAACTTTTGTCTAGAGGCGACACTCTTGGGGTTTTCCAGCTCGACGGCGCTCAGATGCGCTCACTTCTTCGAATGCTAAAGCCAAGCGAATTTGAACACATCTCCGCTGTAATTGCCCTTTACCGTCCAGGGCCCATGGGAGAAAAATCCCACACCAACTATGCGTTGCGTAAAAATGGGCTACAAATTTCTGAGGCCATTCACCCAGAACTTGCAGTTCCGCTGGCAGAGATTCTGGACCCAACCTATGGACTGATTGTCTATCAGGAGCAGGTAATGGCCGTTGCGCAAAAGGTAGCTGGCTTCACACTTGCGCAGGCTGATCTTCTCAGAAGAGCGATGGGTAAAAAGGATAAGAAAGAACTGGATCGCTCCTACAAAGATTTCAGCGAAGGTATGGCCGGCCAGGGATACTCAGAACCAGCTATTGAAACTCTTTGGAAAACACTTCTTCCTTTCGCTGACTACGCCTTCAATAAGGCACACAGTGCTGGCTATGGGGTTTTGAGCTACTGGACTGCTTACCTAAAGGCAAACTTCCCGGCCGAGTATATGGCTGCGCTTCTTACCTCGGTTGGGGACTCGAAAGACAAACTGGCAATTTACTTGAACGAATGTCGTCGAATGGACATTCAAGTTCTAGCCCCAGATGTGAATCAGTCCATCGGTCCATTTAGCGCGGTTGGGGACACTATCCGCTTCGGGCTCGGTGCAATCCGAAACGTTGGCCACAACGTCGTTGATGGGATCATCACGGCGCGCAAGGATAAGCCTTTTGCTTCCTTCACTGATTTCTTGAGACGAGCTCCAGCTCAGGTTTGTTCCAAGAGAACCATCGAGTCGCTAATCAAAGCTGGCGCATTTGACTCCCTCGGGCACACCAGGCGTTCATTGATCGAAATTCATGAAGAAGCTGTTGATTCACAATCAGTAATTAAGAGAAACGAATCAACCGGTCAAGTTGATTTGTTTGGCGATCTATTTGCTGATTCCGATTCGCAACTGGTTATTCCTAATCGACCAGAATGGCCAAAGGCTGAAAAGCTTGCGCACGAACGTGAAATGCTTGGTCTTTACGTATCGGACCACCCACTTGCCGGAAGAGAGAAACAGCTTGCTCAGTTTGCAGATTTCACAATTGGTGATCTGCTAACCAGTGAGGAAATCCGCGATGGTGAGACTGTGACTATCGCTGGTTTGATTTCAAGTGTGACACACCGCGTTGCTAGATCTTCAGGTAATCCCTACGCCAACGTCGTCATCGAGGACTTTGAAGGCGAGATGTCTGTGATGTTTATGGGCAAAACCTATAAGGAGTACTCCGAGGCATTAATCAACGATGAAGTAGTTCTGATTCGTGGACGAATTAATGCCAGAGATGAGGGCTATGCGATTTCGGCTTTCTCAATGGAAACTATCGCTCTGGGCTCTGAAGGAGCCAATCACGGGCCACTAAGACTTCAGATTCAAGAAGCTGATGCCACTAGGTCTGTACTAGAAAACCTGGATGCAACCTTGAGAGCTCATCCTGGCAAAGAAGAAGTGCAGCTTACTTTCATTGATGAGCTGAACCCAAGAAGTTTTAAGTTATCTCCAAAGGTAAGAATCAGCGATGACCTTATCGGCGAGCTAAAGGCTTTGCTGGGTTCGGGGTCTTTGGTTCAGAGTGCGGTATCTGCTGGGTTGAAGTAAGAACGCTGGAAATACAACAGCCCCTTATCTAGCTTCCCAAGTTTGCCCGAAAGCACTTCCGCAACAAAAACCGCATTCTGCGCAACTGGATGAAACTCTCGCACCTTTGCAAAAAGCACCGCTGTGGCATCTCTGAACACCGGAAGCCCAAATTCGGAGAACTCCCAGTCCGAATCAGCGAAGCGTTTAGCTTGGTCTTCTGCCATTTTCTTTGCTAGCCCAAGGTTCTCAGATCCAAGCATGTGAAGCGCTAGGTGTGTTGCTCTTGAAAGTGCCGGCCAAGAAGATGAACCCTGAGAAACATTGAAGGTCACAAATGCGGGGTTTGAACCAAGTGAAGTCATAGAGGTTGCTGTGAAACCAACAGGATCACCAGATTCTGATTTGGTTGTGATCACTGCAACTCCGGAGGCGTGGCGCCTAAAGGCAGCCTTCAAAGCATCGGACGGGTCGTGGTTTAGGTCTTTTTCAAGCATCGCTTACAAGATTAGCTCAGCCTCTAGGGATAACTGACCATAAGCACTGAAATCGGATTAAACTCACACCTTCTCTAGCCTGAACTGCCGTGAGCGCCAATAACAATTGGGAATCCTCAAAGAAGTGCAATTTCAATAGCAGCGCTCTAAAATTGAAACTAGGGAAGGATTCAGAATGCACTGTCCGTTTTGCCGCTATGCCGATTCTCGTGTGACTGATTCCCGAACTAGCGAAGATGGCTCCGCAATCAGAAGGCGCCGTCAATGCCCAGAATGTGGCAAGAGATTTACAACCTCTGAAACTGCATCCCTCACGGTAATCAAACGAAGTGGGGTTACTGAACCTTTTAGTCGCGAAAAGATTGTCAGCGGTGTAGGTAAGGCCTGCCAAGGAAGACCCGTATCCGACGCCGATCTTGCCGTCTTAGCTCAGCAGGTAGAGGAAATCATCAGATCATCGGGTGCTGCTCAAGTGGAAGCGCACGAGATCGGGCTTGCCATCTTGGAGCCGCTTCGAGCTCTTGATGAAGTTGCCTTTATGAGGTTCGCGAGCGTTTACCAGGGCTGGGAATCATTGGAAGATTTTGAGGCTGCTATCAGCGTGCTTCGTGCCAGTAGTGATATTCAATCCGAGGGCAGCAAAGGCTAGCGTGATCTAGCACATTGATCTATCGGGCTTTTTTCAACCTAATCTTTTCCCGCTTTGATCCGGAGACCGCTCATCACCTTGGTGTGGTGCTCATTAAATTTCT
>CAMAXJ010000014.1 GCA_945862155.1 Rhodoluna limnophila | reverse complement strand
ATTCCGCGCTCTTGCTCCTGCTCCATCCAGTCCATGGTGGCTGCACCATCGTGCACCTCACCGATCTTGTGAGTGATACCGGTGTAGTACAAGATGCGCTCAGTGGTAGTTGTCTTACCAGCGTCAATGTGAGCCATGATGCCGATGTTGCGAACCTTGTTCAGGTCGGTAAGCACGTCTTGTGCCACGGTTATCCTCCGAAAGTATTAGTGCGTGGTTAAGCCGAGAAAATCTCTCGGCTAAGGTGCTGTATTTTCTACCAGCGGTAGTGTGCGAATGCCTTGTTGGACTCTGCCATCTTGTGAGTGTCTTCGCGACGCTTCACAGCAGCACCCAAACCATTTGAGGCATCCAAGATTTCGTTCTGTAGACGCTCGGTCATGGTCTTCTCGCGACGAGCCTTGGCGTAAGAAACCAACCAACGCATAGCCAAAGTATTGGCACGGTGTGCCTTTACTTCGATTGGCACCTGGTAGGTAGATCCACCGACACGACGAGAACGAACCTCAACAGTTGGACGCACGTTATCAAGTGCCTTCTTTAGTAGCACTACTGCTTCGGTGCCGGTCTTTTCGTTAGCACCGTGCAAAGCACCGTAAACGATTGATTCTGCGATGGACTTTTTGCCATCAAGCAAAATCTTGTTTACAAGCTGAGATACAACAGGAGATCCGTAGACCGGGTCTGCAACTACTGGCTTTTTGGTAACTGGGCCTTTACGAGGCATCTTTACTTACCTTTCTTTGCGCCGTAGTGGCTGCGAGCCTGCTGGCGGTTCTTAACTGCCTGAGTATCCAGGGCACCGCGAACAATCTTGTAACGAACACCAGGAAGATCCTTTACACGGCCACCGCGAACAAGAACCATTGAGTGCTCCTGTAGGTTGTGACCTTCGCCCGGGATGTAGGCGGTTACTTCAATACCGTTGGAGAGCTTCACGCGAGCCACCTTACGAAGAGCCGAGTTCGGCTTCTTTGGAGTGGTTGTGTAAACACGAGTACACACACCGCGGCGCTGTGGGCTGGCCTTAAGCGCAGGCGTCTTGGTCTTTGAAACCTTTGCGCTGCGTCCCTTACGGACCAACTGCTGAATTGTTGGCACTACATTCTCCTTTTTGGCTTTCTTGCAAGGAAATTTCCTGCAAGAAATATTCTTTAGTTTGCTCTTTTGGCCAAAAAATGGCCTGTTGGCAAGACAAAGCGTGCCTAAAGCACGCTTTGCCCAGCCTAGCTGATTAGGCTCCTAGCGGTCAAATGGTTATTTAGACCTGCTGGGAGTCTGAATCTGCTGAATCTTCAACGGTTTCCGAAGCCACAGCATCGTCGTCCATCGAGAAGCTAAGTGCTACTGCCGGGGTGGTTTCTGGAACCAATGCTTCGGCTCCCCACATACGGTTCGGGTAGCGCTCTTCCTTGGCTTTTTCGGTACCGTCCACCTCGATGTTGCGGTAGCCCGATAGTCCGGTTCCAGCAGGAATTAGCTTTCCAATGATGACGTTTTCCTTTAGTCCTACCAGTGGGTCAGACCTTCTATCCAAGGCAGCCTGGGTTAGAACCCTGGTTGTCTCCTGGAAGGAAGCAGCTGATAGCCATGACTGAGCAGCCAAGGAAGCACGGGTCATACCCATTACTTCCTGACGAGCAGAGGCAGGCTTTTTACCCTCGGCAACCGCTGCGCGGTTGATCTGGGTGAAGCGGTTGCGGTCGATGATCTCACCAGGAAGCATGTCGGTATCACCGGAATCAATAACGGTGACCTTTCCAAGCATCTGACGAACAATAACCTCAAGGTGCTTATCGTGCAGTGGCACACCCTGAGAACCGTAGATCGCCTGAACACCACGGATGATTTCGGCAGCAGCTTCGCGGCTTCCCTTAACCATTAGAACCTCGTGAGGAATTGGAGTTCCATCAACTAGGTAATCTCCGGCCTTGACGGCATCGCCCTTTTCGACCAGTAGGTCATCAGGGCTAGTCACCGAGGTAATAGGTGTGTAAGGAGATAGCTTCTTGAAGGTCTTAGAAGTAGTACGAGAGAACGAGTACTGAAGCGCAAGCGCTTCGGCTTCCTTCTCAGCAGCTTCGCCGGTTGGGCGAACGTAAACGTCATACTTCTTTGCACCGGTTGCGCTAGCAACCTCAACGATGTCAACAGTTCCGGGCCAGAATGCCATAACGGCAACCTTTCCAGCCTGACGCCATCCAACACGAGCTTCTAGCAAGTCAGTCACACCATTTAGACCCTGGGTGATGTCGTAAGAAATCAATCGCTCAACGCGAACCTTACGTCCACCGATGGACTTCAAAATGGTCTGCTTCTTAGCCGAAGATGCGGCACCTCCGGTGTGGAAAGTACGCATTGTTAGCTGAGTACCAGGCTCACCGATTGACTGGGCGGCAATAATTCCAATTGCCTCACCAAGCTCAACTGGGTCACCGGTAGCAAGGCTTGTTCCGTAACACTTTGCACAAACACCGTGTACTGACTCACAGGTAAGAACGGAACGAACTGCAACGGTCTCAAGACCGGCAGCCTTCATGGTCTCAACAAGCTTGGAATCAATTGGGGTTCCGGACTTGGCAATTGTCTTGCCATCGGCCTTGACGTCAACTGCGGTGGTACGAGCCAAGATCGATAGTTCTACTTGGTCGTCATCAAGAAGGTCCTTATCCAGACCCTTTGTTGTTCCACAATCAAACTCGCGAACGATAACGTCCTGAGCTACGTCAACCAACCTACGGGTTAGGTACCCGGCAGCAGCAGTCTTCATAGCGGTATCGGCGTTACCCTTACGAGCACCGGTTGCGTTAATGAAGTACTCGTTGGCAGTTAGTCCAAGCAAGTAGTTACCCTTTACAGGCATCGGTGCGAAGTCACCGGAAGATGTTGCAACCGGTCCACGCATACCCATGATCGAACGGATCTGCAGCAAGTTTCCACGAGCTCCGGAAGTTACCATCTTGTAGATGGCGTTGTCTTCTGGAAGGGACTCTTCTAGCAAGGCACCGATTTCGTTGGTGCGCTTGAACCAAAGTGCTCCAAGCTCATCGCGACGCTCAAGGTCGGATTTGAGACCGTTGTCGAAAGCTTCCTGAATCTTGGTGTGCTCTTTCTCACCATCAAGAAGGATCTTGGCGCGGGCCTTGTCGAAGGAACCAGAGGTGTCGAAGTTTGCATCAGAGATCGACATGGATACTCCCGAGCGAGTAGCCCAGTAGAAACCGAGGTCCTTGATGCGGTCAAGTGACTGTGCAACTTCAACGCGGCTAACGGTGTCAACAAGGTCGGTCACAATGCGACCGATTTCCTTTTTGCCAACACGCTTTTCCTGGTAGGGGAACTCCTGAGGAAGGCTCTCGTTGAAAAGCGCTCTTCCCATGGTGGTCTCGCGAATAACTGATTCGCCATTGACTGCCTTTAGTGGAAGACGAATCTTCACCTTGGCGTTTAGATCAAGGAATCCAGCATCGAAAGCAAGCTGAGCTTCGGCAATCGATCCGTAGGCAGAGCCTTCTCCCTTAGCTCCCTCTTTCAAGGTAGTCATGTGGAATAGTCCAATGATCATGTCCTGAGTAGGTGTGGCAACTGGACGACCATCGGAAGGCTTCAAGATGTTGTTTGATGCAAGCATCAAAACACGAGCTTCTGCCTGAGCCTCTACAGATAGAGGTAGGTGGACAGCCATCTGGTCACCATCGAAGTCGGCGTTGAAAGCCGCACAAACTAGCGGGTGCAGCTGGATGGCCTTACCTTCTACTAGCAGTGGCTCAAAAGCCTGGATTCCAAGGCGGTGAAGAGTCGGTGCACGGTTCAATAGAACCGGACGCTCCTTGATTACCTCTTCTAGAACTCCCCAAACCTGCGGGCGAGATCTTTCAACCATGCGCTTTGCAGACTTGATGTTCTGAGCTAGACCTAGATCTACCAAGCGCTTCATTACGTAAGGCTTGAATAGTTCCAGTGCCATTAGCTTTGGAAGTCCGGTCTGGTGAAGCTTTAGCTGAGGACCAACAACGATTACCGAACGACCTGAGTAGTCAACACGCTTACCCAGTAGGTTCTGACGGAATCGACCCTGCTTACCCTTCAACAAGTCTGAAAGAGATTTCAAAGCACGGTTACCGGTACCTGTAACTGCACGTCCACGACGACCGTTATCAAATAGCGCGTCAACAGCTTCCTGAAGCATGCGCTTTTCGTTGTTCAGAATTGTCTTTGGAACAGCACCCAGGTCAACGAATCTCTTAAGACGGTTGTTGCGGTTAATAACCCTGCGGTATAGGTCGTTTAGGTCGGAGGTCGCGAAGCGTCCTCCATCTAGCTGAACCATTGGACGAATCTCGGGTGGAAGTACTGGCAGCACATCCAAAACCATTGAAGTTGGAGGAGTGTTTGACTGCATGAAGGAGTTAACAACCTTCAGACGCTTGATCGCCTGAGTCTGCTTTGATCCCTTGGTGGTTGCAATCTGCTCGCGAAGTTCCGCAGCTGATCCAACAAGATCAAATTCAGAAAGTACTCGCTGAACAGCCTCGGCACCGATTGAAGTGTCAAAGAACTCTCCATATGAGTAGTCGAAGTGATCGAAGATCACGTCGTTCTGGATTAGGTCCCCAGCCTTTACGGTTAGGTACATTCTCCAGGCCATCTGCTCTTTCTGAAGGTTCGCAGGACGCTCGATGCGAGCGAACTCGCGAACGATCTTGTCGGTCTTCTTCTTGAACTCAGAAATCAGCTGTTTGATCTGCTTCTCTTCTGCAGCTGGGCGAACTACCGGTGAGATTTCCTCATCGTTAGCCTCTTCAGCTTCGGCCATGGCCTTCTTGTTCCAGAAACCTTCAGGGTTCTTTTCTTCCTGATCGATTAGCTGCTCGAGGCTCTTTGCGAACTGAGCATCAACCCAGGTCGGAGCTTCCCACAACTTAATTGCGTGCTGCAGGGCTAGACCCAAACCATTCAATGCGTCGTACTCACCCTGAGCAACAGAGAGCATCTCCTGCAATCTCTCGTCAGAAAGAGTACGCATACGAGCTACGTAATCTTCCTTTGTAAGGCCTGCATCCAAAGTTCTGTCCTCGTGATGAATGGACATGATTCTGTAAGCGGCAAAGTAAATGATCTTCTCAAGATCTTTTGGAGCCATGTTGAGCAGGTAGCCAAGGCGGGAAGGAACACCCTTGAAGTACCAGATGTGTGTCACAGGAGCAGCAAGCTCGATGTGACCCATGCGCTCACGACGAACGGAGGACTTGGTGACTTCTACGCCACAACGCTCACAGACAATTCCCTTGAAGCGGACTCTCTTGTACTTTCCACAAGAGCATTCCCAGTCCTTGGTAGGACCAAAGATCTTCTCGCAGAACAAACCGTCCTTCTCAGGCTTCAAAGTTCTGTAGTTGATGGTCTCAGGCTTCTTAACTTCACCGTGTGACCAAGATCTAATATCTTCAGCGTTGGCTAGGCCAATTCTGAGGGCGTCGAATGATTCAACTTCCATTATTTTTCCCTAATCTTTCTTAGTAACCGGTGAATTCGTTGTCAATTGTGAGGCTCTCATTGCGAGAGAGGTTGATGCCTAGCTCTTCAGCTGCGCGATCAAACTCGAAGTCGTCGTCCTTCATCTGAACGGCAACGCCCTGGGCGTTTAGTACTTCTACGTTCAGAGCAAGAGACTGCATCTCCTTGGCCAAAACCCTGAAGGATTCTGGAATACCTGGGGCCTGAATGTTGTCACCCTTCACGATCGCCTCGTAGGTGCGAACACGGCCGGTGATGTCGTCGGACTTGATGGTTAGAAGTTCCTGAAGGGTGTGTGCAGCACCGTATGCCTGCAACGCCCAAACTTCCATCTCACCAAAGCGCTGTCCACCGAACTGGGCTTTTCCACCAAGTGGCTGCTGAGTAATCATGGAGTAAGGACCAGTGGAACGAGCGTGGATCTTGTCATCCACCAAGTGGTGAAGTTTCAAGATGTACATGTATCCAACTGAAACTGGAGCCGGGAACGGCTCACCGCTTCTTCCATCAAACAACTTGGCCTTACCGGTTCGATCAACCAGTCTCTGGCCATCGCGGTTAGGAAGTGTTGAATCCAACAAACCAATGATCTCGTCTTTAGAAGCACCGTCGAAGATAGGGGTAGCGACCTTGGTGCCTGGCTTACCTTCGCGCATTTCGTTCACGATGGCATCGGCCCACTTAGCAACTCCCTCAACCTTCCAACCCTGCTTGGCAATCCAGCCAAGGTGAGTTTCCAGCACCTGTCCGAAGTTCATTCGACCCGGGATACCCAGTGGGTTCAAGATCACATCAACTGGTGTTCCATCTTCCATAAACGGCATGTCTTCAACTGGAAGAATCTTGGAGATAACACCCTTGTTACCGTGGCGACCAGCAAGCTTGTCACCTTCGGTGATCTTTCTACGCTGTGCAATGTGAACAACAACGCGCTGGTTAATACCAGCGCCTAGCTCTTCATCTCCGGCCTCAACGTCAAATACCTTGACGCCGATAACAGTTCCGCCCTCACCGTGAGGAACCTTCAAGGAAGTGTCGCGAACTTCGCGGCTCTTCTCATTAAAGATTGCTCTTAGTAGTCGCTCTTCAGCTGAAAGCTCGGTTTCACCCTTAGGGGTCACCTTTCCAACCAAGATATCTCCTGGACGCACTTCAGCTCCGATGCGGATGATTCCGTTCTCATCTAGCTGAGCTAGGGCTTCCATTGAAACGTTCGGAAGATCTGCTGTGATCTCTTCTTTTCCAAGCTTGGTGTCTCTGGCATCAACTTCATACTCTTCGATGTGGATTGAGGAAAGGGTGTCTTCCTTGACCAGGTTCTGGCTCAGGATGATGGCGTCCTCGAAGTTGTGACCTTCCCAAGGCATAAATGCAACTAGCAGGTTCTTACCCAATGCCAATTCACCAGAGTCGGTGGATGGGCCATCGGCTAGAACTTCGCCAGCTTCAATCTTCTGACCGATAGAAACCAGCGGCTGCTGGTTGATAGCGGTTCCCTGGTTGGAGCGGTCGAACTTGCGAAGTTTGTATTCCTTCTTGCGACCGTTTTCCTGCTTGATAACAATCAGATCGGCTGCAACTTCTTCGATGACACCTGCGGTCTCAGCGATAACAAGTGCTCCGGAGTCAAAGGCTGCAGTTCTTTCCATTCCGGTACCAACAAGTGGTGCCTCGGAGCGAACCAATGGCACAGCCTGACGCTGCATGTTCGCACCCATCAAAGCACGCGATGAATCGTCGTGCTCAAGGAATGGAATTAGTGATGTTGAAACGGAAGCTAGCTGGCGAGGAGATACGTCAACAAAGTCAACATCTTCCTTGTCAAACTCAACAACGTCTCCGCGGAATCGAGCAAAGACCTTCTTGTTAGCAAAGGTCTTGTCTGCGTTCAAAGGAGTGTCAGCTCCAGCAATGGCTTTGCCATCTTCTGATGCTGCATCTAGGTACTCGATCTTGCCGGAAACTTTTCCGTTAGTTACCTTCAAATACGGTGTCTCGATGAAACCAAATGGGTTGATGCGAGCGTAAGCAGTTAGAGATCCAATTAGACCAATGTTCGGGCCTTCTGGAGTTTCAACCGGACACATTCTTCCGTAATGGGAAGGATGAACGTCACGAACCTCCATCTGGGCACGCTCACGTGCGATACCACCGGGACCAAGAGCTGACAAACGACGCTTGTGGGCAAGACCTGCAAGAGGGTTGTTCTGATCCATGAACTGTGACAACTGGCTGGCACCAAAGAATTCCTTGATTGCGCTAACTACTGGACGCAAGTTGATCAGGGTCTGAGGAGTAATTGCCTCGATGTCTTGAGTAGACATACGCTCACGAACCACACGCTCCATACGAGATAGACCGATACGAACCTGGTTCTGGATTAGCTCGCCTACTGAGCGAATACGACGGTTAGAGAAATCGTCGATGTCGTCGGCAGAAACGGCAATATTTACGCTCTTACCGTTCATCTTTACTGGGAACTCCATGCGGGCATTCGACAGTGATGACTGGTTGGCGATTGACTGGTCAAACAGCAACAGGTACTTGAGGGTTCCAACTACGTCTGAGCGAGTAAGGGTGTTTACCTCTAGTGGCTCATCGATACCTAGCTTGCGATTCAACTTATGACGGCCAACCTTGGCTAGGTTGTAGCGCTTTGACTCAAAGTAAGTTGAGTTCAGCCAAGCTGCAGCAACTTCGCTACCTGCAGCCTCGCTTCTCACCTTGCGGTAGAGCTCGCGAAGAGCATCTTCCTTGGTCAAAATTGGGCTAGCAAAAACCTTTGACTCGTCGTAAGCCAAAGTGTTTGCAATTAGGTCAACATCGAACTTCCAAGTTGGAGCTGCTGCGCCAACTGCCTTTTCGATGTCAGAAAACTCTGCAATGATTTCTTCCTTGCTGAAACCAAGTGCCTTCAGGAAGATTGTTGCAGACACCTTTGTCTTGCGATCAACCTGGACCTGAACGATTGGCTGACCGAATCTTGCAATTGGCTTGCGGTCATCGCGAACCCACTCGGTCAAAAACTCAAGATATGAACCGCGGGATGGAATGATCTGCGCCTTGTTGTTTCTAACGTCTAGGTTTCCAGTGGTGTTAGTTGAAACAGAGAAGTAGACACCAGGAGAACGAACCAGCTGGGACACAACTACTCGCTCAGTTCCGTTGATGATGAAGGTTCCCTTTTCAGTCATCACCGGGAAATCCCCCATGAAAACTGTCTGAGACTTAATTTCACCGGTTAGGTAGTTGGTGAACTCGGCTTTGATGTAAAGAGGCTGAGTGTAGCTTTTACCCTTGGTCTTGCACTCGTCAGGAGTGTAGGTCGGGTCGTACAAAACTGGCTCGCCGAAAACAAGACCCATCTTTGGATCTTGTGAGGAGTTGGCGGAATCCTCAATTGGAGAGATCTCTTCGAATACTTCGTCAAGACCGGTCTTGGCCTTGTTACCTTCTTTAGCTCTCCACGCTGGTCCTCCGATGAGCTGTTCAAAGCTCTCGGTCTGCAAGGAGAGAAGATCAGGTAGATCGATCTGTTCTTGTACCTTTGCAAATGATGGGCGTGATGCTAGACGGGTGTTTTTTGCGTTTTTCGCAACCAAGGGAGTCCCTCCAGGGCAATAGGTTAGTGACTGGTCAGATTAAGGGCTGTCCCGAAACCGATTGTCGCCGAAATATGCGTACAGAGCGCGCCACAATATGCACACTGGTTTTTTGGGGTCAAGTTGATATCTTATAACGATTTAGCCACGGTTGTAAACAACCTGTTTCCATCCCGAATCGAGACTGGTATTGGGTGTAAAAAACCTACTTGTCGGCGATACGGCCAACCCGCTGCAGATAGGCCAAGTAGCCAAACAAGGGAAAGGCCAGGGACAAAACGCCTAAGTAGACCCAGAGCAAGATCACGTTCTCTGAGGCCGCCTCGAAGCCTCCAAAGTTCTCCTCGGGAACCAAGAACCTGATTGCCACGCCAATTGAGACCAGGAGAAAGAAGATAGCCCAAAGAGAACGCCTTGGCTGCTCGGGGCCATCGCTTTGAGCCTTGCGAGCGCCGAAGTAAGCTCCGATGGCTGGCAAGAAGATAACTGCCCCGATCTGCGGACTAAACCAAAAGATAATGAACCCAATCAAGGCAATGGCCCCGAGCACTGTCATGTGTTTGCTGTAGTTCACTTGTCTTACCCTCTTATCTAATGCGTCTTTGGTGGCGGTGACGGTGGGATTTGAACCCACGGTGCGCTTTCACGCACACAACTTTTCGAGAGTTGCACCTTCGGCCGCTCGGACACGTCACCGTGAATCAGCCTAGTGGCTTAGCGCTTAGCCTCGAAAAAATCCTTCAGCAGCTTCGAGCACTCAGCTTCTTTTACCCCAGCGATAACCTCAACGGGGTTCCCAAGTCTTGAATCTCTAAGCAAGTCATAGCGTGAACCTGCTGCCCCAACCTTTTCGTCGAAGGCACCAAAGATAACCTTCGGGATTCTGGCTGCAACAATTGCCCCGGCACACATCACACAAGGCTCAAGGGTAACAACAAGGGTTAGGTCCTCAAGTCTCCAGTCCCCCTTGGCCTTACCGACTCGCTGAATAGCTAGTAGCTCAGCGTGAGCGGTTGGATCTCCGGTTAGCTCCCGCTCGTTGTGAGCTGAAGCAACTACTTGACCCGATGGGTCCAAAAGCACAGCACCAACGGGAACGTCAAGACCAGAAAGCATGGCCTGGCCAAGGGCCAGCTCCATTGCCTGATCAAGGCTTCGATCCATTGGTTTAGTTCCTTTACTAGTTCCGAATCTCCTACTTTAGGAGGTCTTTGAGTCTGGGGCGGGTCGAGCTTTGTTGACCTGTAGATTTGGTTTCATGCGAGTCCATGTTGCCAACCACCCACTGATTACCCACAAAATCACCGTGCTTAGGGATAAGAACACCCCATCGCCTAACTTTAGGTTGCTGGTCGAAGAGCTTGTGACGCTGCTTGCCTACGAAGCAACAAGAGATGTAAAGGTCCAAGAAGTTGCAGTTGAGACACCGCTTACAAAAACCAAAGGCGTGAAGCTATCTGACCCTCAGCCAATCATCGTTCCAGTTCTTCGTGCAGGGCTTGGCATGCTCGAGGGAATGATGAAATTACTGCCAACGGCAGAAGTTGGCTTTCTAGGAATCAAGAGGAACGAAAAAACTCTCGAGCCGTTCACCTATGCCGAAAGACTGCCAGATGATCTAACCGGAAGGCAAGTATTCATCATCGACCCAATGCTTGCTACCGGTGGAACGCTAATTGATTCGATCAACTACGTCTTTGCCCGCGGAGCAACCGATGTCACGGCAGTGTGTCTACTCGGAGCCCCCGAAGGACTAAAGGCAGTTGAGGCAGCTGTTGGCAACAAAAACGTGACAATAGTTCTTGGAGCCCTCGATGAAAAGCTCAACGACATCGGCTACATCGTTCCAGGTCTTGGAGATGCTGGCGATCGCCTCTACGGCCTAGCTGAATAAATGTCGGAAGGCTCCGACCGCAACAACATTGAACAGCTCGCGCTGATCGAAAAAATCAGCTCTCAAGTTCTTGAACTAATCGACCGTGGCAATCAAACACCAGTAGTGCTTATCGATGGCCGAGCAGGTTCGGGCAAATCCACCTTCGCTGAAGCACTTCAAGGACAACTATTCCGTGACGGCGAATCAGCGCCGCGCGTAATACACATGGACAACATCTTCGAAGGCTGGGAAGGACTGGCCCTGGGTTCTGACTACATGGTGCGATTTATCCTGCAACCTTTGGCAAGGCGAGAAACTGCCTCCTGGCAGGACTGGTCCTGGGTCAAAAACCAAAGATCTTCCTGGCGAGAATTCTCCGGCGGAACGCCATTGATTGTTGAGGGGTGTGGCTCCCTTACCGAGCGCAGCAAAGAACATGCCGATATTTGCATTTGGCTAGAAGCCAGCGAGGAAGTAAGGCGCGAGCGGTGGCTCAAAAGAGAGCGCCACCTAGACAAGTTTGATTTCTGGGCAGCCCAGGAGCTTGATTTCTACGCTCGGGAGAAATCTCAGTCCCTGGCGGATCTGGTTATAAAGACTGACTAAAGCTGGTCTAGAGCTTGGTTGAAAGGGGTGCCAGCTTGACACTTTTGTTGTTTTTGTACCAAGCCCGTATGCCTGCAACCAGTGATGCTGCGATAAAGAACACTGCAAGAAAATAGCTGATGTTTTTCACCAGTGGAATACTTGCTGCGAAGTAGCCGGCCATGGAAAGACCAAAGCCCCAAAGAACCGCTCCGACCAAGTTGGCCGAGAAGAACTTGTAGTAGTTCATCTTGCCGATACCTGCAATTACTGGAATTAGCACTCTTGCGAAGGGCACGAACCTTGCAACAACAACAGCCCACCAACCCCAGGCAAGATAAAACTTCTCGGCGTTGGCAATGGCTTTGGTAAGAACTACGCCTGTGCGCTTATCGAGATATGGCCTGCCGAAGTGTCGACCAAGGGTATAACCAACTTGATCTCCCAGCCAAGCAAAGATTCCAATACCGATTGCCAACACCCAGATGTTGATTACATCTGGGGTATTGGCTGCAACGATACCGGCTGCAAAGATCAAAGAGTCGCCGGTTACAAACGGAACGAATGCGCCAATTAACAAACCGGTTCCAGCAAAAACCAAACCCCAAACAACTGCAACAAATAGAACTGGCCCAAACTGGGCATACCAGGACGCTAATTCAGCTGCAAAGGACATGTGTCAAGCCTAAGGCTTGCCGTGCAGCACTATTTCAGATAGATCGAGTCTGGTTCTAGGAGCAATCTCACGTTCAAGAGCTGGTCCTTCTAGTTTCTCTGGAGCAGCTTTCTTGCCAACTGAGATCACAACCCCAACCTCTAGATCAGAAGAAAGACCGAGGGATTTGTGAAGCTCGTTGTACAAGATGCCACCCATCTGGTGTGTATACAGATCAAGCGCCTGGGCCTGAATGCTCATCTGGGCAACAGCAAGACCTGCGTCGTAGAAGTTTCCCTTGTGAGAACCACCATCATCAGTTTTTTTGATTGAAACAACAATCAAAACTGAAGCGGCTGGTGCCCAGCCCTGATTAAAACCAATAAGCCCTGCAACTACCTTCTCGTGTAGCTCAGTTCCCCGCTTGGCAACTGAGAATCGCCAAGGCTGGCCGTTGTTGGAAGAAGCGGCCCAGCGGCCGGCTTCCAAGATGGAAAGGAGTTCTTGGTCAGAGATCTCATGGGTTTGGTCGTAAGAGCGTGGGCTCCAACGAGAAGCCAAGAGCGCGGTCAAAGGGGCAGATGTTTCAGGGATTTTAGACATGTTTTATGCAACTAACTTGAGTAGGAATTTGTTCCCGAAGGGATTACTTCAGGGCTTTTCTTAGTGCTTCCAGTAGGCCATCAACATCGGCAACAGTTGTGTCCCAGGCACACATCCAACGAACCTGACCGGTGGCCTGATTCCACACATAGAAACGATAATCCTTCTGCAGTTTGGCGGTGACCTTTGGAGGAAGGATCGGAAATACCGCGTTTGCTTCGGTTGGGTTTGGAACTTTAACTTCTTTGTGCTTTTTCGCTATCTGCACAACACCTTCATAGAGCCTCTTCGCCATTGCGTTGGCATGCCGAGCATTAGCCAGTGCAACTCTGGCATCGTCTTCAAACAGTGCAAGCAGCTGTGCTGAAACAAAGCGCATCTTCGATGGTAGCTGCATAGATGTCTTGCGCAAGAACGGCATCGCATTAGCAAGCTCTTTGCCTCTGGCTGACTTAGCGTCAGTAACAATAACAGCCTCCGCAGCCAAGGCACCGATCTTGGTGGCACCTAAGGAAACCAAATCAACACCGAGATCGGTGGTGAACTGCTTGAAAGACAATTTCAGCGCAGCAGCAGCATTTGAAAGCCTTGCGCCGTCCATGTGCAAAAGCAGTCCATGCTTGTGAGCTCTAGCTGCGAGAGCTTTAATCTCTTTTGCTGTATAGACCGTTCCCATTTCGGTGGTCTGGGTAATTGACACAACCCCTGGCTGGGCCCTGTGAACAAAACCCATGTCAAATACTTGAGTATCCAGTAGTTCTGGTGTGAGCTTGCCGGTAGGTGAGGGAACTGTCCAGAGCTTGATGCCGCCCATTTTTTCTGGGGCTCCGCCTTCGTCGGCGTGGATGTGTGCTGACTCAACGCAGATCACAGCTTCCCAGCGCTTTAGCCCTGCTTGCAGCGCAACAACATTTGCACCGGTGCCATTGAAAACCGGAAAGCCAACTGCCTTTGAACCAAAGAGTTGCTTAACCAGTTTGTTGAATTCAGCTGTGACAGAGTCATCGCCGTAGGCGATTTCATGGCCTTGATTGACAAGCACCATGCGCTTGATAACTTCTGAATCAATTCCTGCGTAGTTATCACTTGCAAACCCGCGCCAAACTTGTTTAGTCAAAATCAATCACTTTCTTAAACGAAGACAATAGTTTAGTTAGCCCTTAGGCAGAACATCTAGTTCGGTGGTGTCCGTTGAGACAGCGGAGCTTAGCTTGGAACCATTGTTCTTCTTAGGCTTCACCTCATGGCGCTTCCCGGCGAACCAACTACCAACCAAGATCAGCGGGAAGCCGATAAGCAATCCGGTTGTTATCGGCTCGTTCAAAAACACCACTCCCAGAACCAGGGCCACCAAAGTGTTTAGGTAAGTAAGAAGTGTTGCTCTTGCTGCTCCAACTTCTTTGATCAGAGCAAAGAAGATGATGAAGGCAACTGCTGAGCAGATAACACCAAGAACAATCAAGGCAATCCAGGACTCGATGGCAGGTCCGGCAGCTATCTCTGCTGGAAGCGTGAGGGCTGCAGGAACTGCATAGATAGCCCCAACGATCACCATCGACAAGCTGATAACCCCAGCGGTTGGAACAAAGCCAATCTTTTTGGCAATTAGAGCCGGTGCAATTGCGTAGCCAACCGCAGCCAGGATCACAGCTCCTACCCAAAGCGGATCAATAAGGCCTCCGAAGGAGTCAACGCCCACCAGGGCAACAACCCCGGCAAAGCCCATCAGCAGTCCCATGATGGTCTTGGGGTGCCGAACGGATTTATCTCCCATAAAGGTTGCAAACAAAACAGCAAAGAAAGGGACCGTTGCAATCAATAGGCCAATAAGTCCTGAGGATAGGTGTCTACCGGATTCAGTAATCAACCACCAAGGACCTGCCATTTCAAGAAGGGCAAAAACCAAAACCCAGGGCCAGTGCTTTAGGGCCAGCTTTAGAGCCCCTTGCTTCAAAGCCAGGGGGACCAAGACAGCAGCCCCGATCAGGACTCGGAAAAGAACAATCGAATAGGTCGAGAAGTCCTCAACGGCTATTCGGATAAAGAAGTATGGGATACCCCAAGCCAGGCCAGCAGCAAGAAAGAGCCAAAGGGCTTTACGGGACATGATTACTAGCCTAGGGCCTAAAAACTAGCCAGTTCTGAGGTGTTCCTTATTGCGAACCAAAGGTGGAAACCCGAACAGAATTCTGTATTGATTTTGTCCTTGGCTCAAAGTCCAGTAAAGGTACTCATCGTCGAAGACGAACCACTGGTTAGAGCGCTGCTTACTTCCCTACTGGAAGCCGACGGCTTCCAGATTAAATCAGCTTCCAATGCCGCAGAAGCTAGAAGTGCAACAAAAGATTTTGACCCAAGGGTGGCCATCTTAGATATCGAACTAGGCGATGGCCCATCGGGAATTGACCTCGCACACATCCTTCGACTTCAATTCCCCCAGATTGGACTGGTATTCCTAACTCACATCCCAGAGCCAAGAGTTGTTGGAGTAGAAAATCGAAACATCCCAAAAAACGCCGCGTACCTCCGCAAGGACCGCATGGCCGATACCGGAGTCCTCAAGCAAGCCATTGAGGCTTCCTCCAGAGACCGAGTCGGCAAACAATTCAGAGATGACAAGAGCGTCAGCCACGAACTAACAAACGTGTCCCGTAGCCAACTAGATGTTCTAAGAATGGTTGCCATGGGACTTAGCAACCACGAGATCGCAGCCCAACGTGGCACCACAGTTCGAGCAGTCGAGCACCTAGCTAAGCGTGCTTTCTCAGCAGCCGGCGTAGACACAGAAACCCCAGGCAATGCCAGAGTGGTTGCTGCAAGGCAGTTCATTACTGTTGCTGGAATGCCCTTCGGTAGATAAAGAGCTAGATAAAAACCCCCGGGATTGCTCCCGGGGGTTTTTGTTTAGCTATAAAGCAGCTGTTACTTTAGGGCAGCCTTCTTCTTAGGGGCCTTTCTTGAAGCAACAAGCTTGTTCCACTTCTTTACTAGTGCGTTGTAGTCAGCAGTAAGTGCTGTTACCTGTGCAGTTAGAGCGGTGATCTGTGCTGATACACCTGCGTTGTTTACAACATTTGTGTACTTGAAGTTGGCGTCAGCAAGTCCAGGCACGGAACCGTCGGCTAGAGAGATGTCAACCAAGAACGGTAGTGTCTCTAGGGCAGTCAAAGTTGCCCTGTAGTTCTTTGCAGATGAATCCCAACCGATGTTGGAAGCAAATGTGTGAGTCGCTAGTCCAGTTGACGGGGTTAGTGTCACACCAGATGTTGCAGCTTCAACTGCGTTTCCAAACACGTCAGTTAGCTTGAAGGTAGTTACAACTCCGGCAGCAGTCTTAGCTAGGGTTGAAGGCACGCCCTGAACATCAACGATGTTGTAAGCGGCACCCACAGTTCCCTTGATCCACTTGGTGCTTGTCGAAGACAGACCAGTACGCTCAACCGATACTACAATGCTACCCGCTGTGGTTGATGTTGTGTAAGCGTAAAGAATCAAGTCAGAAGCAGATGAGCGGTTCTTTGTGATTGACTGTGATCCAAGTGATGTAATAGCAACGTTTGCGCTCGCTGCCTGCTCTGCTTCCATCAACTTCACAGTACCTGTGGAGGTTACTCTAACGACGTCTGCTGTTAGTAGGTCTGTGATTGTAATTTCCACACCATAGTCAGTGGCTACATCAAGTGTGTTTGTTGCAGGCACTTTGGTGGTGGTTGGATCTGCCTGAGTTGAGGTATTTGCAGCTACATATCCATCAGTGAAGCTGAACGATGGCGCAGCCATTGCTGGAGCGACGCCAACTAGTGCGGTTAGAGCTAGTGCAGCTGCTGAAGCAACTGCGATTAGTTTCTTAGACATTTAGTCTCTTTCTTTCTTGGTTTAACACATCAGATCGTCGATCTGATGGGAGCTAGTCCTTAATCTGGCCAACCAAGTAGGCCAGCCTAAAGATGTCGCTCATAGAAGGTTACCGCAAATTAGTCCGGGCTATTACGGTTACTGCCCAGATTTTTTCGATGAGTTTCCATGCCCCTACTGGCCTGGAACCCTCTAAGTCACTGGGTTCTGGGGCCAGGAGTGTTCAGACAAGGCCGGGTTCTGGCCAAATAGTCAGTTGAGCGAAGAAATCAGGTAGTCATAGCCAGAAACCAGCGAAGCTGGCTGGTTTTTAGGGGTTCTGGAGCGGGATATCTGAGCCTGAGGCTCAGGCTTGGTTTGTCGGTCAGCTAGTTGGCTGAATTCAGCGAAAGAGTGATCTCTTTCACATCAACACCGTTTTTGGCCATTACGACCTGAATGATGAATCGAGCGTTGGTGGAGGCGGTTTCTGTCCACTTCTTGCCTGTTGAGTCAAACAGGTAAGGGGCTTGGCCAGAGAAGATAAACAAGTCAAGACCATCATTGGTCTTGCCAGTTAGAACTCCACCATTTGTGGGAGCAAAGGTGAAGACCATGTCCTCTAGCTTGATCTCAGCTCGAACCGAAACTAATGGTGTTTCAGACGAGGGGTTGAAGGTGAATTTGGCGGTTAGACCGTTGTCACCAACTGCTGTGTAGTCCTGGTCAAGGGCAAAGATTTTTGATCTGGAATCAGAGTTCATGATTCCACCAAGACTAGGTTCGGCTAGAACTTTTTCAATAGCTTCTTTGGAGGGCTTAGGGGTTGATGAAGCTGAGTCTGTTGAACTAGATCCAGCTGAACTGGACCCTGCAGACCCAGAGCTTGCGTTGCCGTTTGTTCCAGCTGTACCACTTGGATTTGTGCTGTTTGGATTTGTGCCGTCAACGATTCCGTTGTCTGGCGTTGGCAAAACACCACTTGATCCATTGGTTGAACTCGAGTTGCCGGTTCCAGTGTTGGCTTCTTGGCTGGTTCCTGAATTTGTTCCTTCGGCCATCTGGTCAGTTTGTGCACGGTTTATTCCTGGGAAGGCGGTGAGGGACATAACCACTAGGGCAATCAGGGTTAGGGCTGCAGCGCCAACCTTCTTGCCTTCAGATGCTGCCTTGCGTGCAGCAACAGACAAAATTGCTGCTGCAGACATTCCTGTTGTGTCGACGTCGCCAATGAGGGCCTTCTTGAAGGCAGCTCTTGCGCGGAAGATAAGTTGTCTGGTGGCGTTCTCGGATAGGCCAACCTGGGAAGCAATCTCCTCGGTGCTCTTTTCCTCGTACATCGAGGCAATTAGAACTTCTCTGTGCCTTGGGTTCAACTTTGAAAGCGCTAGGCGAACTACCGCAGCATCGTCTTGCTGCTCGAGGTTTGTCGAGACCTCTGGGTCATTCGATGCTGGTTCTTGAACGTCATCGATTGAGTTGATGTATGCCCGGCCTGATGCACGGATCACATCTAGGGCAAGAAGTCTGGTCTTCCACTTCAGGAACCTTAGGACTCCGATCTCGGAGTCTAGTTCTGGCAGGGAAACCATTAGATAAAGGAATGCATCTTGGACAACTTCGTCCACCTGGGAAGGATTGCTTAGAAACCTTCTGGCGTGACGCTCTAGGTGAGGGCGGAAGCGAAGGTATATAGAAGAGAAGTCTTGGGCTGACCACTCTGCAAGCTTTACTGGCTTGCCGGCTCGATCCTTGAGCTTTAGATCGCCAAACTCTTCGTCTGATTGTTCATCGAGCAGGGCTTCTAGTGGGTCTTCGGCATAGATCTGGTTTGGGTCAAGGGTGGCTGCATCAGGTGCCACAAAAACAGCTGCCTTGGCAGCTTTCTTGTCGCTTCTTTTGCTAAATGCCATGCTTCACCTATATCTAGTTTGCCAGATACTTCTTATAACGCCATAGCTAGCCAATTTGTTATGGTTTGGCCCCAAGAACTGGCGGGATTTAGCCAATCTTGAGCGTAAGCAAATATTGTCCTCCGCCTGATTTGATCTCGGTAGATAAATCAAGTTCCGGGGCCAATCTCTCGAGTCGATCTAGTAGCCAGCTAGAAGCCTCATTGGCTTCTAGCTCGCCCGGGCACCGGGCAATGATCTCCCTGCCGCCTTTTTTGCGAAGGCGCTCAACGGTTTCAAAGATTGGTGATGGGTCAACCACAAAGACATCTTTTGACCAGAGAACAATCGGAGAAATCTTGCCCTTCTGGGTGTTGCACTGCCTGTGAGCTAGACGCTCAATGGCAACGACTCCCTTTTTGACTCTGGTTGAAGCAAAGCTGTCTGTGCTTGGCCCAAGATCTGAATTCACGGAAGCAACTGGGTCAACTGGCTTATCGCAAAGCCAACAGATCCAGTTGTCTTGTTCGCCTACGGCGTTGAGATCGCTCATGGCCTAAAGGCTACCTTGAACCCTGCAACTGTCAGATAACAAAGGAGTCCCTAGGCCTTATGGCACTGCCCTAGCCGTTGTCGGTGGCCCGCAGTATGGTGAGGGCATGAAGACAAACAAGCTATCTGGAATTCGAAGAATTGCCGCTGCCACATCACTTGCGTTGCTGTTTTCTTTGGGCATCGCACAACCATCGTTCGCAGAAGAGTACGTTCCGCCACCGGAGGCTTTTGAAGGTGTTGGTGGTTGGGCGGTAATCGACCCAACAACTGGAATTGTCTACGGGGTCATTGTTGGCGATTGGAATGCTGAGGCTTGGGAAGAAGTCAAAAACACTAGAACTGTTGATGGCTACATGGGTTGCCCAGCACCTTGCGAACTTAGATTCCAAACTAGGGCAACCGCTGATGGCAACGTTGCCGGCTGGCACGGAACACAAACCAACGTCGATTCTGATGGAAACGCGACCCAATCTAACGATGGCAGCGTGCGCTTTGATCAGTCCACTGGAAACTTTAAAATCAATAACCAAACCGGAGAAAGCTCTAGCTCGCAGACTCTAGTTCCCGAGAAAACTTCCAGGGATGCTAATGGCGAAGGCCGCAGCATGGATCTTGGAACCGGGATAGTTGATATCAGGACAACTAAGAGAATTGTCTCTGGATCCGAATCCGCAACCGTGGATACCTATCGATCAGATCTTTCCGACAACACGGTTGATGCAGTCATCGCCCTTCCGGGCCTTGGCTCAGAGGGAACCTTGGAGTACGTCTTTGGAAGCCGAGAGAACACTTCTTTGGAGCCAGTAAGCGAACTCGGACAGATCAGAACTGACTTGATTTCAATACTGATGGGCCTGGGGTTTACAACAACCGTCGAATCCGTTGACGAGGAAACTGGCGAAGAAAGCTCAACTGAGGTTCTGGACGAATCCAATGCCTTTGTCGGCGCAATCATGAGCGTCACAGAAGGAATCACTAACTTTCTTAGTTCGCTGCTGGGCTTTTTCAGTCCCAGCGAACCAGAGCTAGCGGATGCCTAGGCTCTAGTAATACTTGCCGTTTTCATAAGTGCCGCAAACAGCCTGGATCAAATCCCCCCTGCCCACCGGGACGCATAACGTAGTCAGTAGTTAGGTTGCTCATCTAGTTCGACACCGTGAGCTTGATTTGGTTTTTCCCGGCTAGAGAAATCGTGACACCCTTAAATGAAACTGGATCAGTGATAGTGGGGTCCGTTCGAGAACCAAGAAAACTCCAGTAGTTTTTATCGTCCGAGTTTGGGTCACTATCATCACGATATTGAGGCTTGTTTACATTAATTTGATAAGCCGTAAACCCTGCCTCTATGGCTGAATAGCATTCTGGACAGATTTTTGTGAAAGGCCCGGCTTCTCTGCGCTCGATAACAATCATCTCTTCTTCGTTCAGTCGAATCATGACTGATTCTTTTCGTGGTCCAAAAGTATCAATTGAGTCCATCGTGATAAAAACTTCCTGCTCAATTGACGTTCTTTCCAAGCAAATAATTTCTTCCTCAGCGAACCAACCAGCCTTAAAGGCTTCCCAAGATGTCACTGCCTTGGATGGCCCCCACTGATCCACCGTTACGAAATGCCCCGTCCAGTTCGATGGTCCATGTCCTGGGAAGCCTTGGAAATGCAAGAGCTCGTGGATGGCGTGATCCCAAACACTCACCTGATCTGGGCGTCCACCAACAACGCCCCCCATCTCTCCATACACTGAGGCGGTGATTGGTCCTTCGTCCGTGACCATTGGCTGATTAAAGCCGTAGGCAGTGGTTCCATGCACCTCTTCGGCCTTGGCTGGGAAAATGAAATAGACCATTTCAACTCCAGTGAAGTCATAAAGTTCATCGGCGGCGGCAACCATTTCTTGGGCAGCCTCTTCTTTGCTCTGAAGTTCTTTCTTAGCCCCCTTGCATTGGTTGCAGGTGTACCACTCGGCGCCTTTAGGTGCTCGAATCCAATTAGGGGCATTGAACTCGATGTCGTAGCTCATCTTTCCGCGGCTAAAGTGTTGTGCCCAATCCTTCATCAACTGGATATCGTCCGAGAACAAATCATTGGGGCTGCCTTCGCCGGGTGCATTTTTGAAATCAACGGGAATCACTGCGATTCGGACATTCCCCAAGGCCGAATTATCACGCTTAACCGGAAAACCCTTGGAGCTTTCCCAGGCAATGTTTTCTGTCTCTTGAAGCTGGCATATTTCAAGCGGCTGAGAAAGTGTCTCCCAGTTGTCTGAATCCTCCTGAACGTAGATGACCTCACAGGCTATGCCGTCACGATCTTCATCGAGGGATAGATTTTCTTGAAGTACCAAAACGTTAACTACCGGATTTTCAATTTCCTCACCGGTATTGACATAATCGAGAGCGGCCGTGACACCGGTAGCAAAATCAGCGTTGAGCTGTTCGCATGAGTCGTATTTGCCACTGGCGGAGGTTAATCCAGGTAGTTGGCTGATAACAACAAAGCCAACTGCAACCAATGCGGATGTGGTGGCAATGCCGATGGCTAGTTTGGTTTTATTCATTGTTCCCCCGATTGGCTACGTTCATTTTTTTGTCTTAGCTAAGAAACAGCATCCCGTTTCGCTCAACAACTGAATACTTTTTTAGCGGCATCGACGCAGGACCTGCAAGCCTTGATCCATCGGAGGTTGAAAACTCAGAGTCATGGCAGGTGCAAATGATTGCACTTGCCGTTGCACGGGACACTTCACAACCAGCGTGTGTGCAGATTGCTGAGTAAGCGGCAAAGTTTCCACGGGTCGGCTGAACAATCATCAACACCCCTTGTGACGATGAAACTTTTAGCCCTCCGCCAACAGGAACCTTCGAGCTCTCAACCAGTTGTCTTGCCGTTGGTGCAGGGGCTGCGGTGGCACCAAGGGTTGCAATCAAAAATCCATTTGTGATCTTGAGACTTACCTTTTCAAGACCAGAGGTTGCAGGACCAGAGACCCTGGCTCCGGTTGTGGCATTGAAGACACTGCTATCTGTCGGGCAGGTAATTTTCCCGCCAAGGACATTGGCTGCTGTGAGCTTGGTGTCATCGCTTGGGCAAGTAGCAATAAAGCCTGAAAACTTCTTTGCTGAGCGCCTAAAGACCAAAACCCTAGAAGAAGCAACCGAGAACAGCTTCGCCGTTCCGTTTTTCATTTGAGTGATTCGGCCAAGGTTTACTTCGTTGCCAAAAGCTGGTGGGCCAGCGAAGATAAATCCCGCTAGCGCCAAGGCTCCGGCAAGTAGGGATCTTCTTTGAATGGCCATAGCTAAAGCCTATATCGGCCAAAGCTACGAGTTGGAACTAAACCAGATACGGTCTAGTCGTCGTCTTCATCCTCGTCTTCATCCTCGTCTTCATCCTCGTCATACTGAACCTGAGCTTCAGGAAGCTTGCTTCCTGAAACCATCAGTACCGATGCTGCATGGACTGTGAGTGGGTGAAGCGGAAGGCCGCCGATGGTGTCGAAGAATTGATTCATAACTTTGACCCTAGTGAGCCCACCTGTGTGTCAGCTGGCCGTAGCCTGCCAGCTGGCTGGCCGTTTGGCCAGAGGCCGCCAATGTCAGAGGTTCCCACAAGAATTGGGGCTCCGGAGGCTCCAGTTTTGGAGATATCGATCAATTCCTGCGACACGCCTGTGAATGAACTGATATAACCCTCAACTTAAGGTTTAGTCTTCGGATTACAACTAAAAAACAACTAAATAAGTGAAGATTTTTCCGTGTCGGTACTACATGTAGTGGTTTAGTGCTAATGTAGGGAATCCGAACTTCGAGAGATTTTCACAAATTTAGCTCAAAATAGGGGTTTTTCGACCCCGCAAGCAGAAGGAAACACCATGGCAGTAACCGTTTACACGCTCCCATCTTGCGTGCAGTGCGACAGCACTAAGCGCATGCTCAAGAGCATCGATGTTGACTACGAAGAAGTCGATATGAGCCAAGATCCGGTTGCTTTAGAAATGGTGAAGACCCTGGGCTATACCGCAGCGCCTGTAGTTGTATCTGGCGATGACCACTGGAGTGGTTTTCGCATGGAAAAAATTCAAGCTCTAAGCGCCTAGATAAAAGGGCTGGAGTTGTTGAGATGTTCGATTTGGTTTACTTCTCGAGCGTCTCAGAGAACACAAAAAGGTTTGTAGACAAACTAGGCACCAACGCAATTCGGATTCCCCTAAAGTCCGAGGATGCTGCAGAGTTTGTTTACGAGAGGGACAACGTATTAGTTGTACCTACTTATGGGGGCGGAAACGACGGATCTACTGTTCCTAAGCAGGTCATAAAATTTCTGAACAATCCTGAGAACCGCAAGCACATCAAAGCGGTAATCGGCGGAGGAAACACCAATTTTGGTAGCCACTTCTGCAAAGCCGGTGACATAGTCGCCACTAAATTAGGTGTTCCATTGATTTATAAATTCGAAATCACTGGGACTCCAGAAGACGTAATCGAAGTTAAAGAAAGGCTGGCCCAGCTGTGGCAAACCAACTCGTAGAAATCGCTGACGATCAAGGCAACCTAGTCGGAAAGTCTGGGGTTGAATCTGCTCTGAGCTATCAAGACCTCAACGCCATGATCAACCTTTGGGGTGAAGATCAGAAACTACAGTTGGAAAAAGACAAGCTGGCAGTTCGCAAGTACTTCCTAGAGCACGTGAACCAGAACACCGTGTTCTTCCACAGCCTTAAAGAGCGCCTGGACTACCTAGTTGAGCACGAGTACTACGAGAAGGAAATTCTCGATCAGTACTCCTTCGAATTTATCAAGGCCCTAGAGGAACTTGCCTACTCAAAGAAGTTTCGCTTCGAAGCTTTCATGGGTGCCTTCAAGTTCTACACCGGCTACGCACTAAAGACCTTCGATGGCACTCGCTACCTAGAAAGATTCGAAGACCGCGTAGTTATGGTTGCCCTTACTTTGGCAGCCGGAAACGAAACAGTTGCAACCGACCTAGTTGAAGAAATGATTGCTGGTCGCTTCCAGCCAGCAACGCCGACTTTCTTGAACTGTGGAAAGAAACAGCGCGGCGAGTTTGTTTCCTGTTTCCTACTTCGCATCGAAGACAACATGGAGTCAATCTCAAGAGGTATTAACTCAGCCCTGCAGCTATCAAAGCGCGGTGGCGGTGTTGCCCTTTCACTTTCTAACATCCGTGAGTACGGCGCCCCGATCAAGAAGATAGAAGGCCAGTCCTCTGGAATCATTCCAGTGATGAAGCTTCTAGAAGACAGCTTCTCCTACGCCAACCAGCTAGGTGCTCGTCAGGGTGCAGGAGCCGTTTACCTAAACGCCCACCACCCAGACATCCTGCGCTTTTTGGACACCAAGCGTGAGAACGCTGACGAGAAGACTCGTATCAAGACACTTTCTATTGGTGTTGTTGTGCCGGACGTGACCATGGAGCTAGCCAAGAACAACGAGGACATGTACCTGTTTAGTCCTTACGATGTCGAGAAGGTTTACGGCATCCCATTTGGAGACATCTCTGTCACAGAGAAGTACAACGAAATGGTTGATGACCCGAGAATCAAGAAGTCCAAGATCAAGGCCCGTGAGCTATTCGAGCGCATCGCTGAACTTCAGTTCGAATCTGGCTACCCATACGTTATGTACGAAGACACCGTGAACCGCGCCAACCCAATCCAGGGCCGCATCAACATGTCTAACCTTTGCTCTGAGATCTTGCAGGTCAATACCCCAACTACCTACAACGCAGACTTGTCATACGACAACATCGGTAAGGACATCTCCTGCAACCTAGGTTCGATGAACATTGCCATGGCCATGGATGGGCCTGACTTTGCCAAGACAGTCGAGGCATCTATCCGTGCCCTAACTGCCGTTTCTGATATGTCAGATATTGAATCGGTGCGCTCCATCTCCGATGGAAACCACAAGAGCCACGCTATTGGCCTAGGTCAGATGAACCTGCATGGTTATTTGGCCCGCGAGCACATTCACTACGGATCTGAAGAAGCGTTGGATTTCACCAACATGTACTTCTACACCGTGGTCTACAACGCCATCAAGGCATCTAACAAGATCTCGATTGAGCGTGGCAGCACCTTCCACAACTTCGAGAACTCGAAGTATGCAACCGGTGAGTACTTTGCTAAGTACACCGACCAGGTTTGGGCTCCGGCCACAGCGAAGGTCAAGGAGCTGTTCGCAGGCAGCAACATCACTATTCCTTCTCAGGATGACTGGAAGGCTCTAAAAGAGTCAGTGATGAAGCACGGTATCTACAACCAGAACCTGCAGGCAGTTCCACCAACTGGATCTATCTCCTACATCAACAACTCAACTAGCTCAATCCACCCAATCGCATCTCGTATCGAGGTTCGTAAGGAAGGAAAGCTAGGAAGGGTTTACTACCCAGCGCCATTCCTTGACTCGGACAACTGGGACTACTACGAGGACGCCTACGAGGTAGGTCCTGAGAAGATCATCGACACCTACGCCGTTGCTACCCAGCACGTCGACCAGGGTCTGTCGTTGACACTGTTTTTCAAGGACACTGCCACCACGAGAGATGTCAACAAGAGCCAGATCTACGCTTGGCGCAAGGGCATTAAAACCATTTACTATATCCGTATTCGTCAGGCGGCCCTCGAGGGTACCGAAGTCGAAAACTGCGTCAGCTGCATGCTCTAGGAAGAGGGAGAATAAATCATGAAACTAGAATCCAAGCTCATCACCCGTCCAATCAACTGGAACAAGATTGAAGACTCAGTTGACCTAGATGTATGGAACCGCCTGACCCAGAACTTCTGGCTGCCAGAGAAGGTCCCAATTTCAAACGACATCCAGTCCTGGGGAACCCTGCGCGACCACGAGAAGAAACTAACCATGCACGTGTTCACAGGGCTCACCATGCTCGACACCATCCAGGGAACCGTAGGTTCGATGAGCTTGATGCCTGATGCCAGAACTCAGCACGAAGAGGCAGTGATTACCAACATCGCTTTCATGGAATCGGTTCACGCCAAGAGCTACTCGAGTGTGTTCTCAACTCTTTGTTCAACACCTGACATTGACGAAGCTTTCCGCTGGTCAGAAGATAACCCTTACTTGCAGAAAAAAGCCGAGATCATTCTTGGCTACTACAACGGAGATGACCCGCTAAAGCGCAAGGTTGCCTCCACGTTGCTTGAGTCCTTCTTGTTCTACTCCGGCTTCTACCTGCCGATGTATTGGTCATCTAGAGCGAAGCTGACAAACACAGCTGACCTAATTCGATTGATCATCCGCGACGAAGCAATTCACGGCTACTACATCGGATACAAGTTCCAGCTTGGATACAACGAGTCAACTACCGCTCGTCAGGAAGAGCTAAAGGCTTACACCTACGACCTACTGTTGGAGCTATACGCCAACGAGGTGAAATACACAGCCGACCTGTATGACGAGATTGGTCTAACTCACGATGTGAAGCAGTTCCTTCACTACAACGGCAACAAGGCCCTGATGAACCTAGGTTTTGAGCCACTGTTCCCGAAGGATGACTGCCAGGTCTCCCCTGCCATCTTGAGCGCCCTATCCCCATCCAGCGACGAGAACCACGACTTCTTCTCGGGCTCTGGTTCCTCCTACGTGATCGGTAAGCACGAAGCTACAACCGATGACGACTGGGACTTCTAAGAAAGGAAATCTCATGGATTGCAACTGCAATAAAGACACCTGCGGGTGCGGCACCAAGA
>CAMAXJ010000013.1 GCA_945862155.1 Rhodoluna limnophila | reverse complement strand
CTACGACCAAGACGCGGTGCTCGATGGTTGAGGTTTCCTGAGTCTCGTTTGGAACTTCGTAGACATAAGGGTTCGGCATGAACTCTTTTACTAGTGCGTCCACTTCACGATCCAGTGTTGCTGAGAACAGTAGCTTCTGAGAATCTCCGGTTGCGCGAAGAACTCGTCTTACGCCTTCGATGAAACCAAGATCACACATGTGATCAGCCTCATCAATAACCATGGTTTCAACTTCAGACAGGTCAATGATTCTTTGCGCCATTAGGTCTTCTAGGCGGCCTGGGGTTGCAACAAGAATGTCAACACCGCGGCTAAGAGCAATCTCTTGTCTGCGCTGAGGAACACCACCGTAAACACAAGCTGTGTAGAAACCAACAGAGCGAGCAAGTGCCGACATAGTTCTGTCAATCTGATCTGCAAGCTCACGGGTTGGAGCCAGTACTAGCGCTCTTGGCTTATTTGGCTTTCTTGGGACAGAACCGGCTGCAACCATCTTGGAGATGATTGGAACAGCAAAGGCGATGGTCTTTCCAGATCCAGTTTTTCCTCTACCCAAAACATCTCTACCCTCAAGGGCAGCAGGAATAGTTGACTGCTGAATCGGGAATGGAGTTTCTGCTCCCATGCCGCGAAGAGCGGTAACGAGCTTCGGGTGAAGACCCATCTCTTCGAAGCTGCCCTGAATGATTACCTCTGAAGCATCTGCGCTAACAAGCTTTTCTAGAACCTTGTCCTCGAAGAAAGCCTTCTTGT
Source organism: Rhodoluna limnophila (assembly GCA_945862155.1). Lineage (GTDB taxonomy): Bacteria > Actinomycetota > Actinomycetes > Actinomycetales > Microbacteriaceae > Rhodoluna > Rhodoluna limnophila_A. The sequence continues at coordinate 27,384 of CAMAXJ010000013.1, read as the reverse complement.
TTGGGTTCTTGTCGCGAGCGCCAACGAAGCTGTCATCTCTTGAACGATCTCTCGAAACTCGGTCCTCGCGGAACGGGTTACGGTCTCGATCAAACTCGCGAGAGTTTGAACGAGGTGCGAAACCACGTGAATCCCCTGAGCGCTCTGGGCGATCGGTTCTTGGTGCACGTGATTCCCAAGGACGGTCTGAGTTAGATCTTGCTGGTCTGTCTGAAGTGCGGTCTGACCGGTCGTAGCTTCTTCCGCCAGTTCCTCTGTCTGAATAGTTTCTGTCAGAAGAAGGTCTGTCGGTGCGAGGTGCACGTGATTCCCAAGGACGGTCAGAGTTGGATCGTGCTGGACGATCTGAGCGGTCGTAGCTTCTTGCTCCGCGGTCTGATGAGTTTCTGTCTGCGTATGGTCTGTCAGAAGAAGGTCTGTCAGTTCTTGGAGCGCGTGATTCCCAAGGACGGTCAGAACGAGGTGCTGGCTTACGCTCGCCTCTTGAATCTGAACCGCGTGAATCGGAACCACGAGAGTCGTTATAAGAAGGTCTATCTGACCAGCTCTTTTTTTCCTGGCGGTCGTAGGTTGGTCCTCCGGTGCGAGGCTTATCTGTCCACTCGCGCTTTGGTGCACGGTCATCTGATCTTGGAGCGTCGAAGAAACTTCTGGTGCCGCGCGCTGCTCGGTCATCAGCTGTGTGACGAGGCTTGCGACCGGCTTCGGTTCTAGGAGCCTTTGGCTCCCAGTTGTTGCCGCGGTCAGGCTTACGACCACTCATCTCGCGAGGGTCGACTGCACCCTTGCGATGGGTCTTTTTAGGAGCAGCTGATCCGTATCCGGAACCCGAAGCGCGCTTAGGGGCTGATTTTGATGCGCCGGTTTTTGGACGCGGGCTTGCTTTGCCGAAATTGGGCATAGTTTCTTTATTCCTCTTTTATGTAAACGAGCACGGCCAAAGCAAGCCTCAAAAATAGAGGCAAATGCAATAACTAATGTTCGTCGTTGCGGTCTAGTCGAACTGCGCTAGACCTTTAGCTGATCTGGTTCTTGCCAGGGCTAATAAGAGGTAAAGACTGATGCACGCTTAGTGCACTGCAAACGACTACTGCTGGGATGTTCCCAACTTTTCTAGCCTAGGGCTAGAGCCTCAATAAAGCTAGGAAAAGTTTATAGAGGATTTATCCTCTAGAGCCCTTTAGATACTTAGGAAACTAGCCCGCGGAGCTTTAGCTCTGCGTGTAGTTCGGCATCCGAAGGCTCAACAAGGAACTTGCCATCGGCAAACTGGATTACTGGAATGTTGGTGCGACCAGAGATCGCTCTGGCTTCCTCAGTGAATTCTTCGCTGTTCTCGACATCTTTCATCTCGAACTCGACGCCAGTGGTGTTCAAAAGGGCCTTGGATCTGCGGCAATCGCCACACCAGTCAGCTCCATACATTGTCACTTCAGCCATTGCTATCTCCTTAGAATTTTGTGCTCTGGTATTTCTAACTTGAAACCATCAAAGCTGATTCCCGCCAAATCTTCAATAACAATATCGGCATCGGTAATTAGCGCAAACTCCGATACTCCGATAACCATGGCGACCCCAGCCGCCTTGGCTGCCAACGCTCCGGCCTGAGCATCTTCAAACACCACACAGTCACTGGCGCTAAAGCCCAATCGGCTTGCCCCAAGTAGATACGGATCTGGCGCTGGCTTACCGCGCTCAACATCATCTCCGGTGACCAGGTGCTCAGGGATGGGAAGACCCGCACCTTCTAATCTGGCTCGACCAAGTCTTGAGTTGGCAGAGGTGCAAACTGTCCAGCGATCAACAGGTAGTGATGGAAGTAACTCCCGAGCCCCTGGCATCGCGAGAGTTTCGTGAGCCGATACTTGCTCAAGTTCATTAATGCGGTTGTTGGCCTCTTCGAATCTTTCAGGACCAACCAGGGAAAGCACAGTGTCTTGGGCACGGGTACCGTGAAAATTGGCGATGTTCAATCCTTTGATGCCAAATTCCTCGGCCCACTGCGCCCAACATTTCTCAACGTTGGCGTGTGAATCTACTAGCACCCCGTCATTATCAAACAGCAATGCTTTGATATCAATGATCATTTATTTTTTGGCCTTTGGGCGCTTAGCTGTCTGTGGCTTCGAGGTTTTTTCTTTGAGCTAGTTGCCTTCTTAGCTGGCGCCTTGGCCACCTTCTTTGAGGACGTAGCGCTTGGCTTTTTGGCTACCAGAGCAACTTTGTTTCGCTCGGTAATTGAAAGATAAGTGCCCGCGGCTGCAAGCACCAACAGCACAATCGCAGGAAGCATTTGCTCTATGAACCAAGAAACTGATAATGGTGACACGGTCCAGGTCCAAATGGCACTGAACTCTTCTCCTGGGGCTGGCTCTTCATAAGGCGGGTAAACCCTTAGTTTCTCGATACCGGCGGCACCGAAACCAAAGGACATAATCGAAACAGTTGCGCCAAAGACAATTGAGAGTACGAAGTTCAAATTGGCAGCTCCCGCTGCCAAAGTTGCCCTTACACGAGGGGGTGCTGTTTTTGCGGTCTTTGCTTTTGTGGAAAATCTGGTTCCAAGCAAAATGCCGCTAACAATAATCACCTGAATGATTACCCAGACCCAGACTTCCAGGTCAGTTCTTGTCACGTCATAGACGGCTAGGCCAAAGATGATTGCGATGGCGGTAGCAATTATTGGAACCGCGTAGCCGAGGCCGAGGGCTTTCTCGGATTCAGACATGCCCTCTTTTTTGGCACCCTTTACTACTTGTTTTCTAAATACAAATGCTCGAAGCAGGATGTAAACAACTAGACCGGTTGCGAGCAAGATCGGGATGTAAACATCAAACAGGCGAACCGTTAGGTTTTCTTCTCGGTCGATGTAGGTATTGAAAGCTCCAAGGAAATTACCGATGGCAAAAAATGCTCCGCCAACTAATGCAACGATCACGGCGAAGTTAGTGAAGCGGTGAGCAGCTCTTGCAAGGGCGTCGTCCACGCCGGCAATTGATCGGGCTCGAAGAGCTAGGCGTTGGCCATAGAGAGCCAGCAGCCCAAAGATCACAATGCCACTTAGGAAAAGATAGGTCGAAGGTCGGATGATTTGCTCATCCCCCTGATACATCCCCTGAGCGTCGTAGATGGGGTAAACAAACAGCCCCGCATAGATCGCGAACATGAAGAATTTCCAGCCGCCAATTAGGCCAACCAGAGGTGTGAGGATGGCCAACTTTGAGAGTTTGTTTTCCATGTTCTTAGCCTAGAGGTGAGGCATAAACTTGCCCCATGATTGTTGTTATCGGCGAGGCTCTTATTGACCTGATTGAGGACAAATCAACCGCGGGCAGCTACAAGGCTGTCGTTGGCGGAGCCAACGCCAACGTTGCTATTGCCCTAGCCCGGGCCGGAGTCAAACAGCAACTTCTTGCTCGTATTTCAAATGATGCCTTTGGTCAGAAAATTCGTCAGCGACTTGTCGATAACAAAGTAGGGCTCGACTTCGCAATTGAAGCCAAAGAACCAACCAGCGTTGCAATTTCATCTATTGGTTCATCCGGAGGAGCAAGTTACTCCTTCTATGTTGAAAACACCGCCGACTGGGGCTGGACCAAGCAAGAACTTCCAACCCAACAAACGCTGGCAGGCCTTGGCGCAACTGCTTTGCAGTTTGGCTGCTTGACGATGGCAATGCCGCCAGGCAATGCCGTAGTTGAAGCTTGGGCCAAAGATTACTTCGAAAAGGATTTGCTCACACTTTCGCACGATGTGAATGTTCGGCCAGCGCTTGGGTTCGATCGTGATTCAGAGCGTGCTCGCGTTGAACGCGTGAATTCCTTTTCGCATTTGATAAATGCCTCGGATGACGATATCAACTGGCTTTATGGATTAGAGCCTGGATCGAATGTGGACCAGATTGCTTGGGACTGGATTGGCGATAACGCAAAGATCGTTTTTGTCACCCGTGGCGGCGATGGAGCAAGCATCTATCGAAGGAATAAAACCAAACTCGATGTTGCTTCTCGAAAAGTCAAGGTTCAAGACTCTGTCGGTGCCGGCGATACCTTCTGCGCCAACACCCTCGCGCAGCTGGAACAAATTGGCGTATTGGGTTCTGGAGCTTTTGAAAGACTTGCCGGGCTTACAGATAAGCAACTAATTGAAATTGCCAAGGTTTCTAGCGTTGCCGCGAGCATGGCTTGTGAGAAAACTGGGGCTGAACCGCCAACCGATTTTGAGCTAGCCTTACTGCTAGTTCTCTTGGCCTAGAACAATCTCGGCATAGGAAAGGGTTGACTCCCCCTCTCGGCTCTGGCGCCATACCAAACTAAGTACCGTTAGCAGCTTCGAACCAAAGCCTGGCTTGGCTCCAGGAGGAAGTCCTTGGCCATCGTCGACTACTTGTATTGCGATTCGCAAATCATCAAGTCTTGAAACCTTTAGAGAAACCTTGCTTGCCTTGCCGTGCTTGATGGCATTGGTAATGAACTCACGTGAAATTTCAATCAGGGCTTCGCTCGCCAGGGGCGCACGAACTATTGCAGCTTCTAGATCTGTTGGGATTTCAATTGTGATTTCAGCGGCATCAGACCATATCTCAACGATCTGATTCAAAATATCAGAAATATCTTCACCCTCTAGATTGCTCGGGTTATTTAGCTTTTCAAGGGCGGCTGAGATATCTTGCTCCACTTCGGCAACTAGTGCCGCAGTTGGCTTTTGTTCTTGAGAAAGTTTCATAGCCGATGCAAACAGGGCTGCCTGAACGGGACCGTGAAGAACCGATGCCGTACGGCGGCGGTTTAGCCAAAGTTCTTGACGAAGAGATGCGTTCAATATCTCTAGCTCAAGGTTAACGGCACTCAAGTTTTCTGTTGTGGCCTTGCGCTGAAGTTGAGAAAACTGTGCTGCAAATGTTGTTGCACCAACACAGGCTCCAAAAAATAGCAGGGCGTGAACTTGCTGGACAGTTACATTCCACTGCAGCAAATCATCTACGAAGTACATCGGGACAAGTGAAATTGCGTAAAGGCTAGGAACTAGAAGTGTTGCCAGGAATGGAGGAACTGGAAGTTTCATCGTTATCCACTGGAATAAGCCAAGACCCAAAAACATAGATAGGAATACGGTGAGGAGAATTACTAGAGAGTTGGGGGAATCCTCAACCAAAAACGCTGCCGGTACCAAGACCAATGTCAGAATCAAGGTTGCCCAAAGCGGAATAATGAATTCTCCAAGCAGGATGCGAGAAGGTTTTGGAGCTTTTTCTCGAAGTACTGCCTTTCCTGACTCGGCCTCCAGTTCGTCGCTAGCTTCAGCTACCTCCATACTCAATGGCCTAACCACATCATCAACAGTTGAGCGAAGCGAATCAATGGCTTCAGTTGACGATTGACCGGTGAGGTTCGCTTGGATCTTGGCGATGGCGGGATCTAGCAATCTTCGAATCTTTTCCAGAAGCTCTTCACGTTGAATTTGAACCTTGGCTCTGATGCCTGCGGAGCGAATCTGGAGGCGGTAGCGCTCATCGGCAAGAGCAGCAAGAGATTCTCGGTGTCTTTGGTAGTTCGAGGCTAGAACTGCAGCCAACGTAAGTGTCACGAAGGTGAAGATTGGTCCACCGATTAAGCGAAAGAATTCTTCACCCACCTGGTGCTGCCTGGTTAGAAAATCTAAGCCCAGAATCAGAACACCTCGGGTAAAGCCGGAAAGCAAAAATATAGCGAGAACAAAAAATGGTCTGCTTTTATCTTCCTTACCGTTGAGTAATCTTCGGGCAAGAAGTAAAACGGCAATTGTTGCAAGGTAGCCGGCGGTTGCAACACCGAAGCGTTCTAAAAAGTTAGTGTCCCGACGCAAAGACTCAAAGATCAATCCGGTGCCATAGGCGGGAATTAGGAACAGGAGTATGACTTGATTGGAAAGCGCGTAGCGCGAACCAATTTGATTTAGAAGTCGCTTAGCTGTCGGACGGTGAGGTTTGTAAGCGTCTTTCATTCGTCAACCGTGACGGCTCCAGCTGCATTCAAATACAATCGGGTTGCTTCCACTCTGGCGTTTCCAACTGCTTGAGCATCAACACCTAAGGCTATAAAGATTCTGGAAACCATTCCCTCAACTGCTCGAACGGTTGTTCCACGTTCTTCAGCAATTTGGCTATTGGAAAACCCTTCGGCGACAAGTTTTAGCACTGAGATTTGTCTTCTGGATAATTCAGCAAGTGGTCTTGTCTGATTCTGATCGTGGCGAAAGTTGCCAACGCCTTGTTCTTGAAGAACTGCGTTAATAGCTTCGATTAGTTCCTTGGAATCAACCAGCTGGGATTTTCTGAGGTAGGCCTGATTCTGGGAAATGCTCTTTAAATCTCGATTAGCAAATCTTGGATCTGGCAGGTTTGTTAGAAAAACTACTCCAACGTCCTGGGCTTCGCGACTTAGGTATTCAGCGAAATCAAATCCATTAGGCCCAGGTCCTAGTTCAATATCCACCACGCACGCATCAGGGTCGGTTGCCTTGACAGTTCTTTTGCCATCTGCAGCATTGGCTGCGGTTGCAACATCGAAGCCGGCCGCTTCTAAGCTTCTGGCGATTAGGTCTCTAAGCAACGACTCGTTCTCAACCACAACGATGGTCCTTTGTAAAGGCATTGAAAGTCCTAGCTAGTGAATACCGAAGATTCGATACTTCATTATCGCGGGTTGGCCTCAAGCCAACAAGGCTGATGTAGTGCTAGCACCTTGTTCCAGGCATTGTCAATACCTGCTGCCAGACTTGGAATCAATGAAAAAACATGACTCTGGCCTCTGGTCCTTCAATACCCGCGATCTAATGAGATCAAGCGGTTGCCAGCACTGCTCGCAGCTGTCTATTGCAAGGGAGTTAGATATTGCGGGAGTAAAGGACCTAGTCGAGCAGTACTTCGTTGAACCAGAGAGTCTGGCAATCACCTACGGCATGGCCTACGAGGAAGCGTTAGAGCAAGAACTGCTAGCGAACTTAGGTCCGGAGGGTTTTCAAAGACCGTCAGACAAAGACACTTTTGATGCAACTGTTGCTTTGATGCGCGAGCAAGTTCCAGTTATTTATCAGGGCTATCTAAAACATCAAGTTGGAAATCTAACCTTCAATGGCAAACCGGATTTTCTAGTTCGCGGTGACTACCAACTCGAATTTATCAAGGGCAAGCTCGCCGCGAACCAGGTCGCAACGGGTGCGAAGGACAAGTACGTAGCTTGGGATGCCAAGCTCGCCTCGACTGCAAAGCCAAACTACCTTTTGCAAATTGCACTCTATGCCGATGCACTTTTGGCTCTAGGAATGAAGGCCGAGGGAGAACCTGGAATCATTTTGGGCTCTCGCACTCTAGAAACATTTGAGGAATCCGAGATTGTCCCAGCTATGCAGCAGGCTAGAAAAGAACTCGAACAAGCAATCAAGTCATTCGATGAGAAAACTAAACTAGCCGATCTAACCCTTTACTGTGACACCAAAGACTCCTGCAGTGTCTGCGAATATCCGGCACTTTGCGAACAAGCCAGATTCGATGTTGACCATTTAGTTCAAGTTGCTGGCATCAACCGCAATCAAATTGAAAAACTCTTCACAGTCGGAATCACAACCATGGCGTCCCTGGCTAAAGCAACGGATGATCAAAGACCGAGTGAGATCACTGTTTCAAGCTTTGAAAAGATTCGTCTCCAGGCAAAGCTTCAGGCTGATTACAGACAAACCAATAAGGTCAGCTACATCGTTCTGCCGGATCCAGAAATTGCAGTTTTGCCGCCGGCGTCGCAAAACGATGTGTTTTTTGACATGGAGGGTTTTCCTTACTTCCCAGAAAAAGGTGGCCTTGAGTACCTGTTTGGAAATACGCTTCGATCAGGTGAATTCGTGCCGTTTTTTGCCCACGACCGTAAACAAGAAAAACAGGCTTTTATCGACTTCATGGAGTTTTTAACTCAAAAACTCGAAGCAGATAAGACCGCCCATGTCTATCACTACGCCAGCTACGAGGTCACAGCTTTGAATCGCCTAGCTGCCAGACACGGGGTTATGGAAGCCCAAGTTGCGGAAGTAGTTGCCTCGGGCCGAATGGTTGATCTATACAAGGTAGTCAAAGGCTCAATCATGGTTTCCCAGCCAAGCTATTCGATTAAGAAACTAGAAGCCTTCTACGAATTCGATCGCAAGAGCAAGGTGCTTGATGCTGGCGCCTCGATTGACGAGTATGACTACTACCGCCAGCAGGTTGAGCTTGGCGAAGAAGGTGCAGCGGAAACACTAAAGCAAATTACCGTCTATAACGAAGACGATTGCGTTTCAACCATGGCGCTTTATAACTGGTTGAGCAAAATGCCAGGAGCGCACTCTAGGTACCAAGAATTTGAGCGGACCAAAGATATAAAAAAAGCCCGCGAGGCTAGAAGCCAAGCCGAAAAAGAAGACTCGCCGGAATCAGCAAGAGCCCGCAAGGCGGAGTTCGAACTTGAAAAGCTAAGCAAGAAAACAACTGTCATGCAAAAAGCTCTTGATGGCTGGGCCTGGGGTAAAGACGCCAAAGCTGATTACAGAGCCAAGATTTGGTTGGCCCTTACTCACTCGATGCTTTATTACAACCGCGAGGATGTTATCCGCTGGCGTGACTGGGCCATCCGCAAGGATGCAACTTATGATCAGCTGCATCGCGACCGCAAAGCTCTGGTGGTTCAAGGCTGCACTACAGAATCAAACACTGCGGACTTTTTTGGAGTCGACCCAGAAACCAAAGTGAAACTGGTTTACAGGTATGTTCTAGAGCCCGGGCAAACCAGTTTCTTGAAAAAAGACCAAAAAATATTTGTTCGCTTTAGCTTGGGAGCTAACCAACAGGACACCGACTACGGCAAGGTGCTTTCCGTTGTTGGCAACGAGCTGATCTTCGAGCGCGATGCGAGATACGCAAACATGTCCTTAGTTCCAAATGCCATCTTTGAATACGAGTGGGTTCCTCCTGGGCAAAAGCCCGAGGTGGTGGGCGATCTAGTTCAGGAGCTAGTTAGTCTTTGGGGTTCGCCTCTAGAGTCGCCTTCAATCAAGCACCCAGCAATAGATTTGCTGATGCGAAATTCTCCAAGACTGAAATCATTGCCGGGACTTCCCGTGCCGATGGCTGGGGATTCCTTGTCGGCAATCACCGAAGCGGTAATGGATCTAGACACTTCAGTGCTTGCAGTTCAGGGTCCTCCTGGATCAGGAAAGACGTATCTGGGCTCCAGGGTCATCAAGGAGCTGGTGAGCAAAGGAATGAAGGTGGGAGTTGTTGCCAACTCCCACTCCGCAATCGAGAATTTGATGTGGGCGTGCCTGGACGCTGGAGTATCCCCTGACGCCATGGCTAAGAAAACTCAAGCCGGCGATAAAGGTGCAAAGGGTTGGATTACCCCAACTACAAACAAGGTCTTTGGTGCTTGGCGAGCAGGAAACTCAGGCTACGTTGTCGGAGGAACCTCATGGAGTTTTTGCGCCAAGGAATTCTTTGAAGATTCTTTTGACTACATCTTTATAGACGAGGCGGCTCAGTTCTCACTGGTTGATGCAATTGCGGTTAGTGCCAACACCAAGAACTTGATTTTGCTGGGCGATCCAAGACAGCTCACCCAAGTTGTTCAAGCTATCCATCCTGGTGGTGTTGATAACTCTGCCCTAGGCCACTACATGGGAGATGCTGCGATCCTAGAAAGCTCTTCTGGATACTTCTTAGATGTCACAAGACGAATGCACCCTGCAATCAATGCACCGGTTAGCAACTTGAGCTACCAGAACAAACTTCACTCCCACCCTGATACCAATGCCCACGTTGTTGCTGGCGTAGAACCAGGACTGGTTGTGGTCCCGGTTGAACATAGAGCCAACGTCTCAAGCTCAATCGAGGAGGCAAAAGTAGTTTTGGAAATTGCCCAGGCTCAGGTAGCAAAGCTTGGTACTTCCGAGGTCCTGATCGTTGCTCCCTATAACGCTCAGGTGGATCTGATTAGGCAGATGCTGGATAAGGCAGGTTTGAACGAAGTGGCAGTTGGAACCGTGGATAAGTTCCAAGGCCGTGAGGCAATGGTTGTTATCGTGAGCCTTGCCGCCTCCAGCGCACTGGATGCGCCAAGAGGGCTTGATTTCTTACTTGATAGAAACCGGTTGAATGTTGCTCTTTCTAGAGCCAAGGCCAATTGCTATCTCGTATATTCGCCTTCGCTCACAAGATCTCGCTTTCGAAACATCGAGGAGCTAAAATCAGTTTCGCGATTGAACGGATTGATAAAGCAAGCCGGTAAGCCCAGTTAAGGTCCTAAATCTTTCTAAACTGTTGGTATGGAAACACAGGTAGATATAGTCATTGTTGGCGGTGGCCATAATGGCCTGACCGCCGCCGCATATTTGGCCAACGCTGGCCTTAGCGTGACGGTACTTGAGCGGCTATCAATCTTTGGCGGTGCCGCGGTATCTGAGAAAACCTTTGCTGGGGTTGATGCCAAGCTCTCAAGATATTCGTATCTGGTATCTCTGTTGCCAAAGCGGATCATCGAAGATCTTGGGTTGGATATCAAACTTGCGCCAAGGCGCTACTCCTCTTATACGCCGCTACCAGGAACAGACAAAGGCCTACTGGTTGATAATCACGACCAGGAAAACACCCAGAGCTCCTTTGACTCGATTGGTGCCAGCAGTGACGCCAAGGCCTGGCAAGAGTTTTACCAAAAGACCACACTGCTAGCTAAGTCCATGTTTCCAACAGTTTTGAGTCCACTTATCACTAGATACGAAGCCAAGGCCAAGCTTGCAGAGCTTGCAGGAACGGATCAGATCTGGAACGAGTTCATTGAGAATCCAGTTGGTGAAGTGATTGAGAAATCCTTTGAATCTGATCTGGTTCGAGGGGTAGTTCTAACCGATGGAATGATTGGAACCTTCGGTTCCAACTTGGATCCAAACTTAGATGTCAACAGATGCTTTTTGTATCACGTGATTGGCAATGAAACCGGAGAGTGGAACATTCCAATTGGCGGAATGGGAGAAGTTTCAGACGGGCTTAGAAAAGCAGCTCTTGAGGCAGGAGCTACTTTGTTGGCTGATTGTGAAGTAGCTCATATTGCTGAGGATGGAACGGTTTCTTACGTTTCACACAGCCCAGGATTCGCTGATGAAGTTTTAGAAACAGAAGAAATCAGGGGCAAGTTTGTCTTAGCTAACGTTTCGCCTTTTGAACTCGAGAAACTAACTGGCATCAAGGATGTTGTTCCCACCGCCAACAAGGCAGAGGGTTCGCAGGTCAAAGTTAACTTGTTATTGAAGCGCCTCCCGAAGCTCAAAGATGAATCTCTGGATCCTGTGGCTGCCTTCGGCGGCACCTTTCACATCAACGAAACCTACGAACAGTTACAAACTGCTTTTGAACAGTCAAGCAAAGGTGAAATTCCAAACCCGCTTCCTTGTGAGATCTATTGCCATAGCTTGACTGATCCGACAATTCTTTCTAAGGAACTTCAGAAGCTAGGTGCTCAGACCCTAACGGTATTCGCCCTTCACACCCCGCATTCTCTTCTTGCGGGCAAAAACAACACTGAGATGCGCGAGCAGTTGACTAGAGCGGTGCTGGATTCTTTGAACTCGGTTTTGGCTGAGCCCATTGAAAATCTTCTAATGGTTGATGAGAACGGCAAACCCTGCATTGAAGCTAAGACCACTCAGGATCTGCAGGATGTGCTTCGGCTTCCTGGCGGGAACATATTCCACGGTGCATTAGCTTGGCCATTTGTTGAAGATGGTGACGATCTCGGCACACCGGCCAAACGTTGGGGTGTCGCAACAAAGCAAGAGAACTTGCTTATTTGTGGATCAGGTGCAAGAAGAGGTGGTGCCGTAAGCGGCATTGCAGGTCACAATGCCGCGATGGCAGTTCTGGAGCTTCTTAGCTAATTCGTCCAAGAAACGCTAAGGGTCACTTGGTTGTTCTTCTGAGCGGTTGTGGAAGCTGTGCCAGAGGTGTTGGTTCTGGTAAAGGTTGCTTCCACTCCAAATGATCGCAGGTAAGCAACAACAGCGTCGTTGCGCTTTTTTCCAAGTGATTTTGCTGCACTTCGAGGCCTTGTTGCAGCGGTAGCAATCTTGATTGCGGTTGCCTGATCGAGGGTGTCGACTAGATCGCGGAGGATAAGTTTTTGGGCAGCGCGAAGAGTTGGGCTTCCGGGACTGAAGAAGACTCTGGTGGTTGCCTTGGTGCTCTGGATTTTCCAGATTGCAAAGAGTGACCGCTGAGCGACAATCGGCACATAAGAATTTGGATTTGATGTGACGGAACCGGTTGGGCTAGTTGACCAACCCATGAACTGATAGCCAGGTCTGCGCAGAGTCATCTCAGAGATCACTGGCAGCTTCAATCTTGTTCCCTCCGCGAAGTAAGTAAGGGCGGCTGGAATCGTTCCAACGGTTGCACCGTTTGGATTGAACGAAACTGTCTTGATCCAAGCTGCGTAGAGGGTTCTATCTCCAGTTTCGGTAGTGCCTGCAACATAAGAAGTAAGCCTGGTTGTTGAGCTAGTTGTTGTCAGCCAACCACCAAAGGCGTAGCCGGATTTCACTGCAGTTCCTGCCGTTGGCAATGTGAGGGTTTGTGCAAAGCGATAGATATCGCTTGTTTTGGCTGCTGTCAAGGCACCCGAGTCTGAACCGTTTAGGTTGTAGGTCAAAGTTGTGTTCCAGACCGCGTGGAGGTCTAGTCGGTTGTTGTCAGTAGTCGATGAGCCGGTGTAGGTGAAAGGGCTAGCAACAGATGCGCCACCTGCAGTAAGTGACCAGCCTCCAAAGCTGTAGCCGGTTCTAGCTCCAGTGACTGCGGAAGCAGCTGGCAGAGTAAAAGCAACGCCTCTGGTTTGGGTCTGAGTAGTTGGCACAGCGGTACCAATGGTGTTGCCAGTGTATGTAACTTCAAAAGGTGTTGAGGCGCTTGCTGGGCTTGAGATGGAAGTTAGTCCAACCAGAGTAAGTGCGGCGGTAGAAACTATTGCGATTAGCTTTTTTGACGTGGCAAATTCCTTTAAGATTAGACCAAACACAATTGCTCCTTCGTGGCTTTACCGTGGTGCTTCTAGACTCAACCCTAAGCCTCGGACAATAAAGAGCTTGGGAGCTTTAGGTTGTGGAAAAACTAGCTTGTGGCCTTGCTGCGACGGGAAACTACCCACTGGATAGAGCTAACCAGCAAGAACCAAACAAAGAAGTACCCGGCAAACAGGTCAAGATTTACCCCAAGATACAAAGCCGCACCAATTAGCGCCATCCGGCCAATAACCGTATATCCGAGAATGCTAAGCCACTCCGGCTTTTGCTCGCCCTGCATCGATCGATACAGGTTGTCGTAGTGGTTGAAGGCAATTGAGAACAAGATCACAAATGAGGCAACCCCCAGGTTGCCGGTAAGAGCAAACAACGTAATCAAGACACCAAGCTCTAGTGCTCGAAGAAGTGATGGTTCTAACCAGTCAAGGCGTTTGAAAAACGTCTTGACTGGGAAACCAAGGTCAAGCTGGCGAGTGATTCCAGGCGAGGCGATTCTGGTTTTAGGCATTTCGATTGTCTTGTATAGCCTTACCCGATAAACCCAGATCATTGAGAAAAGAGCCAGCAATGGTAAGAGGGTAAAGGTAAAAAGAGCTCCGCCAACGGCGGCAGTAAAGCTAATTGCGAACCAGCGCTCACCGATTGGGAAGATGATGATCTTTCCCAACCAGTAGCGAATTCGCATTTTCAGAAAGCTCGGCTCTTTGGCCTCCGGGTCAAGCTCTTCTTTCTCATCAGTAACCCCGTCCCACTCCGCCATGAAATCTATCGGAACCGGTTCTTTTTCGGCACTTCTGGCCTTTACGACCTGAGAGAAGTTGTAGTCAGACAGATGCCTAAAGGTTTGGATGGCCATCAACACCGCTGCCAACAACCAAAGGTTTTGGCCGTGTTGAACAAAAGCTCCGTAGGCCAGGCCAAAAAATACTGCGTACTCCTTGACTCTGTCTGTTATGGCATCAAGCCATGCCCCGAGTTCAGAAAACTTTCTGGTGTATCTGGCAAGTTCTCCATCAACGCAGTCCACGATGATGCTCAGCTGTAACAAAAGTGCCCCTGCAATTAGTGACCAGGTGTCACCTTGTGCAAAAAGGTACGCAGCATAGAGGCCTATTGCGAAGGACGCTATTGTTGCTTGGTTTGGGGTCGCACCTATCTTGACGGCAATCCAGGTCAGAAGTTTGGAAACGCGCCTTAGAAAAAGGACAGAGAAGAACCCGTCGTTGGCTCGGTTGGCAAGCTTCAGACGAAGCATTGGGATCTTGATCTTGGATAGTGCATTCGTGGTTTCAGCACGCACCGTCTCGTCTTCGCTTCTAGCAAAAGGAGCCTCGACTAGTTCAACAGCATCCACGCGGATGGTGGCTCGAACTAGGGCAACAAGTAAAAGCTCAAGGGCGTGGCCCTTGGCGTTTCTAGCAATTGCTGCTTCGAGCGCCTTTGTGATTTCTGCAGATTGCCTCTTGGAAAGGCGAATGGCGCCGGCAAAAATCCTGTTGGCTTCTGTTGGTTTGTGGCTTGAGCTGGATGCTGAAACAACTTGGGCGGCGCGAACCAGGGTGTCAGCGGAGCCTGTCTGATTACCAACAAGGGCTGCGGAAGCTGATCTTGGAAAATCCGTTAGTAATTGAAGATGGGGTTCTGAGATCACTGAGTTCTCATCAAGTAAAACGATATCGTCGCTAGAGTCGCTAAAAAGCTTTAGAAGATCAGAAAGGGTGTTTGAAGAATTGACCCGAACAATTTCCTTTGAGTCGCTCATTTTCTCCATTATAGATTGAGGGTTTGTAATTCTCTGGCTATCAAAGCTGAGAGTTACCTACCAGGCAAGATCGACTTGATTGCCCACTTCAAACGCCTAATAACTTCGCCGGTTGTCCATTCAACCAACCATCGAAACGGCACTCGGTTGGAGAGCTTTCTATCAAACCCAAGCATGGCTTGAGCAACTGTTTCGATATCAATTGTGCTGGAGTATTCAGGTTCACCTTCGGGAACTGTTGCGGTATCCAAGCTATTGATGTCCCCGTATACCTCAACTCCAAGTTGCTGGATCTTTATCTTTGACGCGGTGGCCAATTCATTTGCCTTTGCAACAGCCCAGCCAGGTGTTAGAAGCCTCTTAGATCCTTCTTTGAGAGGCACGTGGTCGGTAAGCTGCCGGATGTAACCGTCTCTGATAAATACCAAGTATTCGTTCCACTGTCGCTCTTTAGGAAAACGCCTGTTGAGCTCCAGAAGCAGTGACACCTCTTCTAGAGACAGCGACCGGTTGCTTCCAGTGACCTGTGGCTTCAAAAAGCCAGAATCAAGTCCCAGATACTTGTTCAAGCTTTCAAACAAAAACTCTGGCCTTTGTTCGTCAGCAATCAAAACTGTGACGTTGTCTTTTCCAAAAACTTCAACCCAGCGGGCAACAACATCCCCGTGCATATGCCTTTGCCAGAAAGTTGGGTTGATCTTGGATACTCCAGGCTCATCCAGCACCGAGTGCAACCACTCGACGTAATCTGCCTTTATCCCGTACTTCAAGTACTGCTGGTAAGAAGACCCGAGCAGTTTGGTCAATGGCCTAAGGGTAAAAAGCACCTTCACTTCGCGGTTCTTGATAGAAGAAGCAATAGCTTGAATCTTCTCTGGCGTAAGTTCCGAAAAGAACTCACTGCTCAAAACAATCTTTGAAGACTTGGAGCCATTGATTGATCTGGACATTCGGGTGAAGTGCTTGAAAGAAGTGACTTCCCCGCCGCGTTTTTTCCAACCCCAGGCTTTTTGAGTTAGAGCCCAAGCAATGCGATGATGAGCCTTACGGCCGATGCTTGGGTATAAAACACCAGCAGCCTGAAGCTGCTCCCTTTGGGAGGCAAAGGTTTCCTGCAGGGCGGAAGTTCCGGACTTATGGAAACCTACATGCAGTATCAGTACTTTGGGCATGGTTTTAGTATTCCAGAGAGCAATCGAAGGGTTGGTTGTTCAATGGCAAACGCTTGAATTGATTGTTGGAGCCAGCGCCTAAGCGCTGAGATTCTTGGCCATCCAGGTTGCAGTCTTTTGGATGCCTTCTTCTAAGGACACCGTTGGTTCCCAGCCCAGGATGCTTCTGGCCTTTGAAATGTCGGGGTTTCTCTTTTTGGGATCGTCTTGAGGTAAATCCAAGAATTTGATTTCTCCGGAACCTCCAACAATGTCGGTGACCATTTTTGCAAGCTCCAAAAGCGTGTTTTCTCTTGGGTTTCCTAGGTTGATTGGACCGGGGTGATTGCTTTGCCCCATTGCCATAATTCCCCGGACAAGGTCATCGATGTAGCAGAAACTTCTAGTTTGCGACCCGTCGCCAAAAACAGTGAATGGCTCGCCTTTGAGCGCCTGACGGATAAAAGTAGAAACCACTCTACCATCAAAGGGGTCCATGTTTGGGCCGTAGGTGTTGAAGATGCGAAATATTCCGGCGTTGACGTTTTCTTCACGTTGAAAGTGTGCAACAAGGGTCTCACCAAAACGCTTGGCTTCGTCATAGACGCTACGTGGACCAATTGGATTCACGTTGCCCCAATAATCCTCAGTTTGGGGACTGACAAGCGGGTCTCCGTAGATCTCGCTTGTTGAGGCAAAAACAAATCTTGCACCGGTACGCTTGGAAAACTGAAGCAGGGATAAAGTCCCACCGGTGTTGACCTCCATGGTGTTCATGGCAAGTGCCATGTACTTCTCTGGGGAGGCAGGGCTTGCAAAGTGGTAGGCGATGTTCACATCTTCTGATACCTGGCCCAGAGACTCGATAACTCCGCCTTCTATCAAAGTAAGGCCTTGAAGTTCCTTTAGGTTTTCGTGATTACCTGTTGAGAAGTTATCGATTCCAATAACTTGATGTCCCTGAGAAAGATGGGCAGCCGCAAGGTTAGAACCGATAAACCCACCGACGCCTGTGATCAGAACTTTCATTCGGATGCCTCGCCTAAAACTTTGATAAACGAAACGTGTGCCCTCCAGGATTTAGGAAGTATCCGGCGAGCGTCATAGACAACCGAAGTTCTCATGGCCTCGGCCACTTTGTCTGGAGATACCTCGGCAAATTCCGGCCACTCAGTGAGAACCGCTAAAACGTCTGCACCAGCTGCCCCTTCCAGCGCAGTACCCTTCAAAACGAATCCAGCTCGATCGGGAGCTACAGCGACTGGGTCGTAAGCCTGGACCTCTGCCCCTTTACTAATTAGCGAATCAACAATCTTTAGTGCAGGGCTATCTCGAATATCATCGGTGTTTGCCTTGAATGCAATTCCCCAAACCGCCACCTTTTTGTTTGCTAAATCACCACCGGCTAGTTCGGTAATAGCATTCACTGACCGTGCAATTGCAGCGTTATTGGATGCAATTGCAGTTTCAACAAGTGGCAATGGAGATCCAAATTCCTTGGCTATTGCAACAAGGGCATTGGTGTCCTTTGGAAAGCAGGATCCACCCCAACCCGGTCCAGGTTTTAGAAATGCAGTTCCGATGCGCTTATCCAAACCCATTCCGTGCAGAACTTGGTCCACGTTTGCATTTGATTTCTCTGATAGCGCGGCGATGTCATTTGTGAAGGACAAGCGCATCGCGAGATAAGCATTGGCTGCATACTTGATCAGCTCAGAGGACTCCAGGTTAGTCTGGAGTTTTGGGGCGTCTATGGCCTCGTACAAATCTAGAACGCGCTTGGCTACCTCCGGATTACTCGACCCAACCACTATTCGATCTGGTTCCATGAAATCCTTCATGGCGGTACCTTCTCTAAGGAACTCTGGATTGGAAGCAACGAAGACATCGGTGCGGTTTAGAGTGTTTGCAATTGTCTGACCAGTTCCAACTGGGACGGTTGATTTGATAACAAGAATAGAATTAGGTTCGGCGATTCCTGCCAACTGACTTACAACAGAATTGAGAATGGTTAAATCTGCCGCCCCAGAGTCGTCCTGTGGAGTGGAGACGCATATGAAGATGAATTCTGGTTTGAAATCTTCAACTACATCCAAAGAGTTTGTGAAATCCAGAGCTTTGGAATGAATGAGGCCTTCGAGGGCAGCCTCGAGACCGTTTTCATAGATTGGTGATTCGCCAGCGCCTAGTTTGCTGACCTTTGCATCATCAACATCGAATCCAAGTACCTGATGCCCGAGTTGGGCCAATCCCACTGCCGTCGTTAGCCCAACATAGCCAAGCCCAACCACCGCTATTTGTTTCATCTTTTTAGCGCCTCTCGGTTGAGCTATTCTCGATGAACCATTGGTAAGTTTTCCGAATGCCTTCGTCCAGACGTATCTGAGCTTTCCAGCCCAAAGACTCCAAACGCGTCACGTCAAGTAATTTTCTTGGAGTTCCGTCAGGTTTAGAAGGATCCCACTTTATTTCGCCTTCAAATCCAACTACTTGCTTGATTAATTCCGCGAGCTCCTTGATGGAGATGTCCTCGCCGACTCCAACATTGATTGCTACATCGTCGTCATAGTTCTCGAGAAGGAAAATGCAGGCTCGCCCGAGATCGTCTGAGTGGAGGAATTCTCTCTTTGGTGATCCGGTGCCCCAAAGTGTGACGGAAGCACTTCCTTGAGTCTTGGCGTCGTGGAATTTACGTATAAGGGCCGGTAGAACGTGAGAGTTCTCTAGTTCGAAAGTGTCTCCTGGGCCATACATATTTGTGGGCATGGCCGAAATCCATTTGTGGCCATACTGCTTGCGATACGCCTGAACTAGTTTTAGGCCTGATATCTTGGCGAGCGCATAGGCTTCGTTAGTCTTTTCGAGCTCCCCAGTAAGTAGGTACTCCTCTTTGATTGGCTGCTGAGCCATCTTTGGGTAGACACAAGAAGATCCAAGAAAAAGAAGTTTCTCGATTTGTGCCGCGTGAGCACCGTCCATCAAGTTGGCTTCGATCTGAAGGTTCTCGCTCAAGAACTCCACAGGGAAGGTGTTGTTGGCATGAATTCCTCCCACCTTCGCAGCTGCAATGACAACAGCGTTTGGCTTTTCCTTGGCTAGAAACTCGAAGACAGCTTTGCGGTCAAGTAGGTCTAATTCAGTTCGGGTTCGTCCGATCCAGGCGTGCTTGCCCTGTGCTTCGATGGCTCTGACATTCGCAGAGCCAACCAGGCCTTTGTGACCTGCGACATAAATTCTCATGAGCTTCGAGCTTTCGATTGTGATTTAGCGGTGACCCGCTTTCCAGCTATAAGGGTAGCTTGCATAACTGGCCATTCCCAGACGATTGAAAGGGGGCGAAGCCAAATTGGTAGGTGAGAGACCCGAACCTGGCTTGCTTCAGCCACCGATTGCCTTCTGTGTTCAACAGATAAGGACTCGGGGTGCCAACGGAATTTGGCAAGAGTTTGATTGATGTACTGCAGTTTTCCGCGTTTAGAAAGTCGTATAAAGAGGTCAAAGTCGAATGCCCATCCGAAGTTGGTATTTAACCCCCCGGCGGCTTCAAACGCCGACCTTCGGAAAAGTGCACCCGGCTGAGGGATAAGGTCTGGGCCAAATCTAAGAAGTGGGACTGCCCAAGTCCCAAATTGGTTCTTCCAAACTGTATTTCCTAGGCTGTCGATGTAGTCACACGCCCCGAAAGCCATTACTGCGTCACTTTCTGAGTCCAGAATTTCGGCTGTGGCGTCTAAAGATCCTGGGGTAAGAAGGTCATCGTCACCTAGCCAGTTCACGTACTCCACGGACGAGGGTAGTGCCCGGATACCTTGATTGATTGCTGAGGCAAGCCCCCCACCTTCGTCAACAATAAATGCATCAATTAGGCCCTCAGACTTGAGTGAAGTGCTATCGAGAGAAGATGGCGCAACAACAAGAATTTGTGCCTCGCCCGCGGCGCGAATAGACCTAAGACACTCCTGTAGGTAGTCGGGCCTTTCCCCAAGGGTTGGGACAACTATTCCAACCCTTTGATTCAACTAACTGCCTCAGACCAAACACTGCCTACTGGCTTGTCAGGAACAAAGCCCTCTAGGGTTGCGATGTCGTGATCGACCATGATGGCAGCTAACTGTTCAGGTCCAACTGACGATTTCCAGTTCAAGTCTTTTGCAGCTTTAGATGAGTCTGCTACCAGGGTGTCTACCTCTGTGGGGCGAATGTATCGTTCGTCAAATCGAACGTACTTCTCCCAGTCCAGGTTGGCGTGTTCAAATGACAAACGAACAAAATCTTTGACACTTAGGTCAGTGCCGGTTCCAATCACATAATCGTCAGGAGCATCAGCCTGCAACATCTGCCACATGGCCACCACATACTCTGGCGCATAGCCCCAGTCGCGACGGGCATCTAGGTTTCCAAGGAACAATTCTTTTTGTTGACCCTTGGCAATTCGAGCAACAGCTCGGGTTATCTTGCGGGTAACAAATGTTTCACCGCGGCGAGGGCTTTCGTGATTGAACAAGATTCCACTGGTTGCAAAAAGGCCGTAAGCCTCTCGATAGTTTTTGGTGATCCAGTGCGAATAGAGCTTTGCCACACCATAGGGAGAACGAGGGTAAAACTCAGTTGATTCGTTCTGAGGCGGGTTGGCTGCGCCAAACATTTCTGAGGAAGAAGCTTGGTAGAATTTGGCTCCTGGAGAAGATTGTCTGATTGCCTCAAGGAGGCGAATGGTTCCCAAGCCTGTGGTGTCTCCGGTGTATTCAGGTTCGTCAAATGAAACTCGCACATGGCTCTGGGCAGCGAGATTATAGATTTCGTCCGGTTTTATTTGAGCCAAAAGTGTCGTGAGCCTGGAGCCGTCGGTTAGGTCACCGTAGTGAAGGAAAAGTCTCGTTCCCTGATCATGGGGATCCAAATACAAATGGTCTATTCGTTGAGTATTGAATGTCGAAGCGCGTCGGATGAGACCATGGACTTCGTAACCCAGGGCAATCAAAAGCTCCGCTAGGTAAGACCCGTCTTGCCCTGTAATTCCGGCGATAAAAGCTTTTTTCACGAATTTCCCATCTCTCCACACAAATCTATTGCTTAGGCACATCAATCCGCTGTAAGGGAATGGTTCCGGTTTGCCATTCAACTTCTATACAGAGCTGGTTCGAATTAGGACTGTATCCTAGCAATACCCAGCGAGTAGGCCATCAGTTGTTCCTCTAGAGAACATGGATGCAAGGCGAGAATCGGAGTGCATTATTTCAGATTTACCCATGGTCAACAAAGCATTTGACACACCGGTGGCACTGATTGTTTTCAATCGACCAGAACTCACAAGAAAAGTTCTAGAGAAAATTCGTGAGGTTCGCCCAAAAAAGTTGTACGTGTTCTCAGACGGGCCAAGAGCCGACAAGCCCCTTGACGCCGAGCTAGTTTTAGCCTGCAGGCGACAAATTGACGAGATCGACTGGGATTGCGAAATCGTGCGAGATTATGCTGACAAAAATTTGGGTTGCCGAGAAAGAGTTGTGACGGGGCTTTCCAAAGTTTTCAATCAAGAAGACAAGGCAATAATTCTTGAGGATGACTGCCTTCCATCCTTAAGTTTTTTCTACTTCACTGAAGCCCTCCTAAATCAGTATGCCGACGACGCCAGAGTAGGTTCAATCGGGGGAACTCTTCCAACAGGAATTAGCGCACCAAGCGATGAGTCCTACTTTTTTTCACAGTACCCTCAGATTTGGGGATGGGGTACGTGGTCAAGGGTTTGGAAGAGCTACGATGCCTCAATTACTGAGTGGGCGAACCTAAGCAAGACAAACTTCCTTGACGGGCATCTGCACAGCAAAAAGGCGATTGAGAACTGGAGATGGAACTTCGATAGCGTCTTTAATGGGGAGATTGACACCTGGGACTATCAATTTGTTTTCACTATGTGGTTTCACAATTTCCTAACAGTTATACCCTCAACCAACTTGATTTCAAACATCGGCTTCGGCCCTGACGCCACACACACTTTTGATTCATCGAATAAGCATTCAAACATTGCCTCAACCGAAATGGGTTTCCCGTTGGTGCACCCTGATTTCATTTCTGCCTCTCCAGTGGATTTACTGGTAGAGAAAGTTCTCTTCAGCTCATCGCTACTCGAATTGAAGTTAGGAGCCTTTCTAAGTAAATCGCCGAAAAGGCTAAGAGCAACCCTGCTGCTGGTTCGGAAATGGTCGAGAAAACTTTTTCCATGGAACTGAGCCCTGTAATTTACTGAAAGGGCTGTGATTTGAATTTGGTGGCGTTTTTCGCTTGCTTCTTATAAAAGTTTTTTGCTCCCAAAGCAATTAAGCTCTTAAACACAAATCTGGGTAGCCAGCGGGCAAACAAGGTGTGGGCTAGAGGTGCCTTATTTCTAAGGCTGGGAAGAATAATCATTTGACCTCCGTTTTTTAGCGCTTGGGCATTGAACCCGACATGTTCACATTCCCAAACCCCCGAGGAAAGCTCTTTTGGTTCATATTTGCAACCATCTAGCAAATGAATTGGGTATATTGCGAGACCACCGAATGCGCTTTCAACTTTAATCGAAGGGCCATTTTTCGATATCCGACGTTGTTTCGAAGAAACAAAATTGAGGTAGCCAGTAAAGCGATTAATAATTTTTGGGTCCTTTGTGATGGAGGTTCGGTAATCCTCCTCCACCCAAGCTGATGCCCGCAGGGCAAGAATGTCGTAGTAGCGTCCTTTTTGGTTTGCCGAAACTATGGTGCCGCGAGAAAAGAGTTTTTCAATAGTTTGAGGTGGGGATATTCTCGAATTGACACCATCAAAATCGGCAACCACTAAATACTCAATCCTGTCACCCGACGTCAATTGATCCCGCAGGTACCTAAGATATTGATTTCTGCAATGGGCAATTCTAAGAATTCGACTGGGGATTTCAGACTGCAAGTTTCCAAGGGCTTTATGGTTGAACCCTGGAATCTTTCTAGCTAGCTTTTCTAAAAGTTGTTGAGTCCCGTCGGTGCTATCGGATTCCACAAGAAAATAACTCAGACTTACGTCCGACCCAAAAAGATTCTGAAGCTGCCTTATTGAAGGAACAAGCGTGGTTCGACAGTTTCGGGCTAATCCAGCTATGAGTACCTTTATCGGTTTTTGAGTGTCGGAGGAGCTTTCCCCTGGCCTTTCATGTTTCATCATTGATAACCTCGTTGGCTTTGATACGTTAAGAATACCTATGAATACCGAGAGAATTGCTGTACTCGTTAGTACACACAACCGCCATGAAGTCTTGGCAAAATGTCTATTCCAACTGTCAGTTGCAAGTTCTTATGCGGGAGTTGAAGTTGATGTCTTTTTGGCCAATTCTGGTTTTGAGAATTATGACGCTCGCGTTCAACTAGATCTAGCAAACCTGACGATTTCGGAAGTTCGCCTTCCGGGGTCCTTTTTCTGGGCTTCCGCCATGCGTGAATCATGGCTTAGCTACCAACCCCGGATGAATGAGTTCAAGTTCTTGCTATGGCTCAATGAAGATGCTTTTCTGGATGAAGACTCTATAAATAGGTTAATGCGAGAGCATGGAGAAAGTTTAGAACCGACTGTTTTAGTCGGTAGCACAAGATCACTCTCTGGAAAGCACACTTACGGGGGGCTGAGAAGAAACAATTGGTTCAGCCCACTTTCCTTGGAGAAAGTTTTGCCTTCTAAATTCCCCCAATCCTGTGACACTTTCAACGGAAACATCGTTTTTACAACACCAGAGACCGATATGAAAGTTGGTGGCTTCCCAGATAAGTACACCCACCTAAGAGCAGATTTAGCCTACGGTTTTGAATGCCGACCGAAGTCCGTAAAAGTCTTGGTAGCTAGTGGCTACTTCGGCCAATGCGAGGAAAATACAAATTATGTTCGCTACTCTGACTTTAAGAGGATTGGTATCCGAGATAGATTCCGCCTCGTTTTAAAGGATCCTAAATTTGGCCCACTAAGTGAGCATGTGCGCTTCAGCCTGAAACACGGTTCATTCATGGGTCCACTGTATTGCTTGGCCCCGATAGCGAGGGCTACCTTGGGCCGATGATAAAATTACGTTGAAGTCAGTCCCAGTGGCTTTTAATGCGTCTCCGGTCAATAGGAATTTGATCCTCAAGGTCACTTTTGGATTCATTATGGTCTGCCTATTCGAGTCAAGATACAGATACGAGGCAGGCTCGACTCCACATATCTGAATTTATCTCCAACTACTTGGATAATCTGGGTTAAGCTTCCTAATGTGCAGAATTCCATTTGGTTGATTGGACATGGGGGTCATGCCAACTCAATAGTTAGCGTACTGCAAGGGTTAGGGCACGAACCGGGTTCCCTATCTTTCATAAGTCCAAATAGGCACGAAGCTGTTCAGGGAGACCTTCTCGAGGAAACAGTTCTAGGAGTAAGCGCACTTGCAAATGTGGGAATGCATGTGATCTGCGCGTTTGTCGGATCCGACTTGGGTTTTCGAAAACAAAGAGTCCTTGACTACGAGAGGAGTGGATACAAGGTAATCGGTTTCGTTTCAAGAACAGCCAGGATTGCATCGAATAGCAACATTGACCCTTCTTGTCAGATCTTCGATGGATGCCATGTCGGACCGAACTCAATTCTTGGCATGCACACTGTTGTAAACACATCCGCTGTCATAGAACATGACTGCATAGTCGGAGATTTTTCACACGTGAGCGTTGGTGTCATTCTCTTGGGCGGTGTCTCTGTCGGCAGAGAGGTAATGATTGGAGCAGGCACAACAATCTTGCCAGGTGTGAAAGTTGGTGACCGCGCCGTTATTGGAGCTGGGTCCGTCGTAACTAAAGATGTTGCCGCCGCTACAAAAGTCTTTGGTTCCCCCGCAAAGTCTCACTTCAGCTCTGAACTCCCATAGCCTCCTCGTAGATAGAGACCAGCTTCTCTCCGATCTGATTTGGAGCAATCGTTGCCAAGTAATTTTGGTAGCTCTTAGCCACTGATTCGGAAACAGGAAAGGTTGCGAATTCTTTCTCGAGTTCTCTAGCCAAAGCTAGGTAATCTTTTGGTTCACCATAGAGGTTGATTCCAAAACCTACCATCTCCCGAAAAGGGGAGATTGAAGAGGCCACAACCTTTTTATTGAATCTCATCGCGTCAATGATTGGAAAACTTGCTGCTTCAAATTCACTAGGGACGCACACTATTTCATGCATGGATAATTCCGATTCAAGTCGGCTTTGGTTTACTGAACCGAGAAACCTGACGCTGTCATTCAAGCCTAGTTCTCCAGAGATTTCTTCACACCGTGCTCTAGTGGCCCCCTCACCAATGAGAGTTAGCTGAACATCAGGGATGCTTTCAGAAAGTTTCCTTACTGCCCGAATCAGAGTCTCCTGGTTTTTGTGGAGCCAAAAATTTGCCACGTAAATTATCGAGTGCCGCTTAGTGCCAATGTCCGAGATAAAACTAAGAGAAGGTATGGGGGTGGGCATAGGCAATACCCTTAACTTTTCTGTGCCAATTGACCAGTTTTCTACTAAATCCTTCCTTACAAACTCACTCGCGCATATAATTATGGAGCTATTTTCGGCGAACGCTTTCCAAATTGTCTCGCGATGCCAAATTGTGGCCTCGTCAAAATACTCGGGGTGGTGTAGATGCTGGAGATCATGAGGGTGGTAAATGTAGGGATGGTCCGAAGTGAATCCGTTCTGGAGTGCTAGATGAACTATGTCCACGTCAAGAAACGATATTTTCTTTGACAATCCGGCATTTCGTTTTCCTTGAGAGATGCCAAGATAAAACTTGCGTAATTTTGCAGATACCCAGGCTGGAAAAACTCTCTTAACGATGGAAGCAAAAAACCCTGGGAGGTCCCAAACAACTACGATAGAATCTCCCGGACGTAAATACTTTCGCCACCAATTGCTAAAAGGAAGCACGACCCAGGTTCGCTGAATTTTGACAATGCTCTGCGCTTCAAGTGATTCGGCTAGGGAGCAAATGTAGGTTTTTGTTCCGCCATGTTCAGAATCAGTCAGACGAGCATCAAGGGCGACTTTAATCGATTTCAGGGCTCTCCTTAAATTCTAAAAAAGGATTTGATAGCAGAAACGACTTGTCTAGCAGCATCATTTGGCATGTTGCTCCAAGTGGGGATGTTTAAGCCCCTCTTCGAAACATCAACTGTGTTGGACAGGTCTCTTGCTTTTTTTGCCTTGACATATGGGGGGAGGGTGTGGATCGGGATAAAGAATGGCCTAGTCTCGACACCTTGGTTTGCCACGTGCTCAATTAGGCTGTCACGTTTGATGTCGTTATCTACCAAAATAGAGAACAGCCATGGGGACCAATTAGCCCACTTTGCAATTGGCTGCATTGTTATGCCTTTTATTCCGCTCAACTCATCCCGATAGAAATGACTGAGTTCAAGCCTTTTTTCTATTAGCTCTTTCCTTCTTCCCAGCTGGACAAGCGCTATTGCTGCTTGAAGGTTTGTCATCCTGTAGTTGTAACCAATTATAGGAAAAAAGTACCTTCTCGTTCTATCCATACCTTGGTCGCGAAATTGCTTCATGCTCTCTACGAGCTCAAGGTCATTTGAAGTAATTGCACCCCCCTCCCCAGAGGTTAGAACTTTGTTTGCATAGAAAGAGAATGTTGAGGCTACACCTACCGTTCCCACCTTAAGTCCCTGCGCCTCAGTGAATGGTGCTTCGGCAACGTCCTCAATTAGATAAATCTTTTTCTTTTTGCAATACTCGGCAATGTCCCTTAGCGGTGCCGGGTGCCCGTAAAGGTGCACCACAATTACGGCTTTTACGCCATGTGAAATTACCTTGTCTATTTTTTCTTCATCCAAGCACCAGGTTTCTGCGGCTATATCAGCAAACACAGGCTCAGCTCCCACATACTTCACCGCATTAGCTGTCGCAACATATGTCAGTGAGGGAACCACAACTTTATCTCCGGGCCCTATTCCAAGCCCCAACAAAACTAAGTGGAGAGCTTGCGTCCCATTGCCAATGGCCAGTGATGCGGATGTTCCCACTTCTTTTGCAAATGAGGCTTCGAATTCTCTGTGCTTCTCACCGAAAGAAGTTAGCCAGCCCGAGTCAAAAGCCTCCAGGAGACTTCTTCTTTCTAGGGCGCCCAAGTCAGGATTTGCTAGGGGAATCTTCATTTTATTCTAATTGGCCTTGGATAGCATCGATGCAGCTCTTATTAGTAAAAGCATAGTTAAAACTTGGACTTGCAGTCCCTAGGTGTTTGATGAATATCTGTTTATTGCGATGTTGTCTAGGAAAGGTCCGGGGAATGACCAGCTCCCGAATTCCGAGCCCATTTTCACCGATGGTACTCTTTTACCGATGATCCTGTGCGCTTGGAGGGACTCGAACCCCCAACCTTCTGATCCGTAGT